>JAFZAR010000159.1 GCA_017557085.1 Verrucomicrobiota bacterium
CGTTCAGCACGCATACGATCCATCACTTTGGTGGTGATGCTCTCCGGCAATCCTAACTGTTTGATCCTGACAAATTCCACATCAATACCATAGGATGAGGCGGCCTTTTCTTTGACTCCGGCCAGGATAGCAGCCTCGATCTCATCGAATTGAATGCTGGCATCATTGGTTGAGATGATATCAGAGAATTGATGCTGACCGATGACCGCATTTTTAGAATTACGGATCAGAGGTTCCAGCGCGGCTTCAGCCTTGAGTTTATCACCGTTCAAACTCTCCAGATAAAGCCGCGGTTCAGCCACTTTCCAACCGCCAAAAACAGTCACCAAGATATTGATGGCATCTCTGGTCGAGGTTTGCTCAAAGACGCGCTCAAAATTTTGCAGACGTTTGTCAAAACGGTGAACTTTTTGGATCGGCCACGGCATTCTCCAATAAAGTCCGGGCTCGGTAATACTGCTTGAATACTTACCAAAAGTGGTTACAACCACGGTATCAGTCTGCCTCACCTGAAAGGCAAACATCATCAGCGCGAAAATAATGGCCAGCACACACCCGGTCACTAAACTAATTGCTTTACGATTTTTCATGCTTTTATTCTAAATGGGTTATTCTTTCTATAATGAAACTTTATTTCGTACTATCAACATCCAAATCACGGAATAAATCCTTATTCAAACGATCTTCCAAATTCACCCAGATCGTTTCCTTGCTATTGGTTGAACCAATAACAAACTTGCGGGCATCTTTAGTCGCATTGGCTAATGTTTCCAAATAGGAACGCTGAGTATAAACAGAAGGTGATGATTTCCAAGCTGTTTGCTGATTCTTGAAGCTCTGAGCCTGAGCATAAGCACGATTCGTTTTATTTTGTCCTAAGCTGATCGCAGATAAAACGATATTGGTGGCCTCCGCGTGAGATGTCGGAAGTTTGACCGCGGCATAAGCATCAGCTTCTAATATACTTGTCGCCTTTTGCTGCAAAGATCCGATCACCTCTTCATAAGCATCGGCGACTTTAATTGGGGGATGGATTCCTTCCAAACCAACAAAAGTTACCTCAACACCCAAATCTTCAACATTCTTCTGGATCCGCTCCTTGATCTCTTCCGCGGCTTTCATACGGCCTTCTGCCATAATTTCTTCCACATCCACATTTACCAGATAGCGGATGACCTCACGATTGGCCGCGTTTTCCAGTTGACGAGCGGAGTCCGCATTCTTGAGCAGCCATGCTTTTATATCTTTTACACGGTACTGCACCGGGATATTCACAGAAAGCAAGTTCACCGGTACAGCTTGCTCGGAAGAAGCACCTTCCTGAAGTTTTGCTACATCTTTGCTGGCAACCAGCATATTGAACTCTTCTTTGAAATGAGAACGGGTCCACAATATAACTTCTGTTCCGACCGGTTTCTGATCACCTTCCTCAAATCCAACATAAATCGTTTTGATCTCATGAGTTGAACAGCGATAAACCTTATCGATCGGCCAAGGGTATTTCAGATGGAAACCGCTTGTCAGGATCTCTCGTCCTTCGACCGGCTTTCCGAAACGCTCCAATACGGCTTCTTCATTAGGAGAAATCACCACGATGGATGAACTGAGGAACAACAATGTCAACTGCGCCAGCACGATCCAAGCCAACGCACCTTCCAGAAAATGATAGAACCAGGTTTCAGAAACTTTAAAACCAAATTGATAATCAAGAGCTTCCGCTGCAGTGCGAATCAATCCGTCGGGCTGTCCCAGTAAACCGATCAAACGACTCTCATAAAGAACACGTCCCTCCTGTCCCTTCTGACGTGGACGGTAAATCTCCATGATCAGTCCCAGAATTGTCTCGACTGCAACGACTCCCAGGAACGCAATCAGGATTTTGGCTACGATACGATCTGTTCCCGGATACCCAAACCAGGCAACACACTCCACCAAAGTCGCGATCAAACAGAGAACAGACCCCAGCATCAAATAACTGGCACTTGCTTGCAAAAGTCTTTGTCGGGCAATACGGGAAAGTCCCGCGGCATAGCGTCCCACGATGAAAAGCAACAATCCCAACACACCCAGCAAGGCCATTGTCAACAACGCTTTGTCAACAGCCAGGCTTTCCAATTCATCAATCTTGCTCCACAAATACCAGGCAGCGATCCCTTGGCCAATCGCTAAGATGGATGTGAAAGCCGGAATAAAAAACTTCTCAAACTGCTCGCGAGCGCGTCTTGCGGGATAAAGCTCTGTATCAGTCCCAAATAAAGCAGACTTAGCAGAATCCCGTTTAAGCTCTTCCATCTCAAGATGCTCATTCCACTCACGAACATGCAGACGCATCTGGAAATAATTCACACACCCCACCAACAGTCCCATGGCGATAAACACAACACCAATCAGCACAGTAAGCGAGCCGCTGTAAAAAGCCATCCAACCCGCACCTCCGCCTACAAAAAACAGAGTCAGCAGATTGATAAGACCAATCTTTTCAACACTTTTTTCCATAAAATCTTAAAATGATTCTAACTCAACTCTCGGTTATCAAACATACAGAAACCGATCGCAATCACAGCCGCCATAAAGCAGGCCATATATGTAAATGCATGACCGATATACAACCAAGGAATTCCTTTTTCCCCCTCAATCGCATCCGCCAGCCAGAAATTTTGCCAGTTAGGTATCACCGCGTACAAGATGGATCCTATCCAGGATCCCGCGTCCGCCAATCTTCCAAAGAAATGATCTGACACCAAACCAACCATCAAAAGTATAATGCACACGGACAATGTCGCCACGGCATCCAGACGAGTTGAACAGGCGATCGCAAGCGCCGCGATCAGCCATAACATAAACAACAAGCACACTATCGCGGGTATCATGTTCCAATCTGTACCTTCCGCAAACTTCTGCACCATCCAGTGTTCATCAAAAAAACTGATCAGGATAAAAGCTAAAGTCAACATCACCAGTAACGCGCCTACCGCATTGGATACAAAATTTCTTTCCAGGAAATAGTTGATAAACGCCGCAATTGCAAACGCCAACATCATAGCTAAGTAGAAAATCGTCATTCCTACTTTGTCTGTTCCACCATAAGCGTCATATCCCATTCGGCTGGCCAGCAAAATCGCGATCGCGTTGATATAAACCATCACTGCCAAACCACCACATACACCCAGTAGTTTGCCTAGTAAAAACGATAAACGGCTTACAGGTTTGGACAACACAGCCAGCGCGGTTCCGCCTTTTAATTCATCTGCGAGAGAACTGGTTGCGGAAATCACAGCGGTAAACAAACCTGCCACAAGGAGAACTGCCATCGTACTGGTTTTAACTAGCTTAACATCATCTCCCAAACCGAAATACGGCGTCACCGCCAGAAAAACAATAAAGGCACTCGCGGCAGCTGTTAAAATCAAAAAAACAGGCTGCCGAAGTAGCTCCATAAAGCTATTCTTTGCAATGGTGTATATCTCTTTCATTCGATACAGATGGGGAACCTATCCCCTCCAAACGCCTTTATCATACCCTCAAACTTACCTAAAAGCAAGCCATTTACCTCCTTTATCCTTCTGAGGTAAACGGCCTGTTGCAAATGAGGATAAATTACTTTTTAAAAATTTTCTTTTTATCTCTTTTCTCTTGTTTTAGAGATGGTTGTTCCTGTTTTTTCGTTTTAGACTTAACAACCGGAATCGTTTTCTCTTTTCTCTTAGATGGGACAGAATGATTCGTTTCTTTGGATGGCTCCGGTAATGGCTTTTTGTCTTTTTCTTTTTTCTTGGACTGAGGATTTTTCCCAGTCTTTTTTCCAGATGGAGCTGCTTGGGAACTTGTTGATTCCTTTTTAGATGTCACAGGCAACGGGGATATCTGAAAATCCGGGAATGTAAAGGCAAGTTTTCCTGACTCGTTTTTCTTAAACCCTAACACCTCTTTCTGCCACTCTGTCAGGTGGCAGGCTTCCTGATCACGAATACATCCCACAAGATCCGCCCGACTGGCAATCAGAACCGGATCCATTTTCAAGGTAACAGCCCGCTCATCCCTCACCTTTGTAAGATACTCCAACTGATGCTGCTGAAGAGGAGTAAAACGCTGATGTTCTCTCTTCAGGTACATTGGAAGTTTCTTGGGTGGAATCTTTTGTGCATTACTGATCGTTTGCAGAAGCCGACCTTTCATACTGGGAGAATAGTGAGGAAGCAAATGGGTATATTTCTTATTAGCGGCGGCAACTTTAGCAATTTTCACCAACAGATCCGGTCTCATGATAAAGAAGAGAGGTCGACAGTTGCGAATGCCCTCCGCTTCTCTCCAATACCAAAGCTCTCTTAAAATTCCCAGTTCACGACGCGAAAAATTCTCGCACCCCCCTATACGCCATTCTCTTGAAGGTTCAGGTTTTGCAGGATGTGTACAGTCCTTGATCAACCGCTGACAATTCTGCCGATGCCACTCCAGTCGGCCACATTGTAACAAACGCTTTTCCAAACGAAGTTTCAGTTCATTTAGATAGAACGCGTCTTTGATGGCATAGTTGAGGTAATCCTGGGGAATAGGTCTGCGTCCCCAGTCCGCTTTTTGATACTTCTTGATGAGGTGAATTCCCAAATAGGATTCACATAAGCTGGCCAAACCACAAGATTCCTCGCCCAGCAGTTTGCCGGCAAGCATCGTATCAAACAGTTGGCGGGGTCTGAATTTATAGCCTTTATAAAGAAGCCGAAGATCATAATCCGCTCCGTGCATAATGAGCGGCTTTTTTTCCAACAGCTTCAACAAGGGCGTGACATCCAGCCCTTTAGCCAACGGATCAACTATAGAATCAACAGACTCCGTACTAAGCTGAATAAGACAGACTTTTTCCGGATACCCATACATTGAATTAGCTTCCGTGTCCAAACTGACCCACGGAGCTAATTCAATGAGTTTAAGTAGATTCTCAAGCTGACCTTGTTTACTAACGAAATCAGTTCCTGACAAGCAATTACACCTTCAAAACCCAAGGTTCTCTATATTGGCGTTTGAGCATCTTATTCGCATCATCATTGCCAATAAATTGTTCCTTGACAGGATCCCATTTCAATTTGCTGGCACCCAGAGTCATCGCGATATTGCCCAAATGAGAAAGTGTGATCGAACGATGCGCGACTTCCGCGGGAGCAATACATTCGTTGCCAGTGTAAATACAATCAATAAAGTTGCGATAATGGTTATCGCTCTGATAAAGCTTCACTTTGAATTCGTCTTCTTCTAATTCATAGAGGTCTATCTTATTTCCAGCTTTATCCGTGGTACGCAAACCACCGCGATTGACCCAAACCGTACCATCGGTACCCTCAAAGGTTACACCGCCTTCCAGCTTATCACTGATGATCATACGAACACCATTGTCATACATGTATTCGCAATAGTATTCCGTAAATGTGTTATAAAGTTCATCCTTCGGGCAGGAACCTTTTGCATTTAAAACCTCAACCGGACCAGTGTATTGCGTGCCCATACCCCATTGGGCGATATCAGGATGATGCCCACCCCAGTCAGTGATCTGGCCGCCGGAATAGTCTCGGATCCAGCGGAAGTTCACACCTACACGACCTTTGCAATACGGCGCTACCGGTGCAGGTCCTAACCAGAAATCATAATTCAATCCATCGGGTACTTCAGTCGGAGTCTTAAACTGAGCAGTCTTGCCATAATCAGCCCATCCACCCGGCAGACCACACTTCACAGTATGAAGTTTACCAATACCGCCATTGAGTACAAATTCACAAGCTAAGCGGAAATTTCTTTCAGAACGCTGCTGACTGCCGCATTGGAAGACTGCACCATATTTCTTAGCGGCATCAGCCATTTGACGACCTTCCCAAACAGTCAGAGACAGAGGTTTTTGATTATAGACTGCTTTGCCGGCTTTCATACATTCCACGGCCAGCAAGGCATGCCAATGATCTGGTGTCGCAACTTCGACAGCATCAATGTCCGGACGGGAGATCATCGGACGAAAATCCGCATAAACCGCACACCCCTTATAGTTTCCACTGTCTTTTCTGCTTGAGTAAAAACCATCCACCATGCGACGGGCAGGTTCTCTGCCGCGAACGGTATTATCCCAATAACCGTCACTCTCACGGTTCACATCACAAACGGCAACAACTTGTACTCTGCTGTCATGCAGAAAGTTGCTCATATCACCGGTACCTTGATTACCAGTTCCGATAAAGGCCATGCACACCCGATTAGAGGGCGCGACCTTACCATTCCGCCCCAGTACGCTAGAAGGAATGATGGTTGGAAACGCAACAGCAGCTCCGCCTAATGTCAAAGCTGACTTCAAGAAACTTCTACGATTGATTTTCATAGTATTTTATATTGTGTTTTATGATAAAAATTTTAATTTTTGGGTTTAAGTTGTGGGAAAAGCAGTACATCACGAATGCTGTCCTGTCCCAACAGCATCATCACCAAGCGATCAATACCGATCCCCATACCTCCGGCCGGAGGCATTCCATGCTCTAAAGCCACCAGGAAATCTTCATCCAGCTTCTGCTTCTCTCCTCCAGCTTGATGTTCAAGCCGTTCTCTTTGAACGATCGGATCATTCTGCTCGGAATAGGCAGGAGCAATCTCTTGTCCATTAATGTCACATTCAAAAACTTCCACAACAGAAGGATCTTCCGGAGAAATCTTTGCCAGAGGAACTAATTCTTTTGGCAAATGGGTAACAAAGGTAGGTTGGATCAACGTTGGTTCGATCAATTTCTCAAACACTCCATTCGTTACCTCAAAATCCTCATAATCATCACCGATCTCGGCCCCCATCGCAATAGCTCTGGAACGGCGTTCTTCCGGGGTAATATCAAACCAGTCCTGTCCCGCTTTTTCACGGATCAAGTCTTTGTATTTCACCCGCTTCCATTCTCTCAGATCAATACTCTTGATGACATTGCCTTCCGCGTCTTTCGTCTCGATGACTAAAGTACCCAACACCTTCTGAGCCACATGTTTGACCAGATCCTGAAGTAACGTCATCATTGTTTCATAATCACCGAACGCCTCATAGATCTCCATCATCGTGAATTCCGGATTATGACGACGATCCAAACCTTCATTACGGAAATTACGTCCGATCTCAAATACACGGTTAAAACCGCCTACCAGCAAACGCTTCAAATAAAGTTCCAGAGCAATACGCAGATAGAAATTGCACCCCAAGCTGTTATGATGAGTGATGAAAGGAGCAGCAGCCGCACCACCCGGTATGGGCTGCATCATCGGTGTTTCCACCTCCATAAATCCACGACCTGCCAGAAATTGGCGGATCTCATGGATAATCATACTGCGTTTAATAAAAACCTCCCGAACGTCTTCGTTGGACATCAGATCCAAATAACGCTGACGGTAACGGATCTCTGTATCCACGACACCATTCCATTTTTCAGGCATGGGACGCAACGCTTTAGCTAAGATCGTAAAGTTTTGCAGTTTAACAGTGATTTCACCGGTCCGGGTTTTGAAGAAATGTCCCTGAACACCCACGAAATCTCCCATGTCCAAGTGTTTGAATATGGCAAACATTTCATCACCCAACACTTGTTTCTGTGCATAGATTTGAATACGTCCGCTCTGGTCACGAATGTCAAAAAACTGACTTTTGCCCATATCACGATGTGCCGTAATACGACCGGCCAGACGGACCTCTTTCCCTTCTTCAAATCCTTCACGAGCAACCCCGATATCGCAATCGGGCTTAAATTTGTTCATGAAAGGATTGATCCCTTTGTCGAGCAGATCTGCTAATTTTGCTTTTCTCTGCTCTATCAATGCATTGGTGTCATCCATACAAAAACTAACTTCTTCGTCTTTCCCCTATTAAACAACCATTGAAGGTGTTACAGGATTTCCTTTTTTCGAGCGATAAAGACGAATTAAATCGCCCATCAAAGACGGATGCAGGAGCATGACTTTTTTGACCACCGATGGGAAACAGTTTTCAAACGCAGCTTTCCAATTTGTTCCCAGCTGAGGAGTTACCATCATTCTCACCACGTCATTACTGGCGGATATCAAATCCGATTCATTCCAGTCGTATGCAACCGGCTTGAATGAAAGCAATTCTAACGGCATAAGGATAATAGGTTTTCCATCCAGAGGATGGAACGGAACCTGGTAAGCTTTCCCCTGATGACGATAAAGACCGCTTTGAATATTAAGTTCCTTCACTACACGCTCTGTATATGAAAATAAGTTGGGCAGGATCACCTTAGCCATCATTGCACCGGAACGTTTCATTTCAATTCCCTCCAAGACAAAAATCAAAGTGAATAATTCCATGTCTGTAATGCCCGCACGTATAAACTTTCTGGCGGTAGATGTCACGGAAGCGCCCATTTCCGGTTTCAAACCACAGACTCCACGGCTGATTGCATG
Source organism: Verrucomicrobiota bacterium (assembly GCA_017557085.1). Classification (GTDB taxonomy): domain Bacteria; phylum Verrucomicrobiota; class Verrucomicrobiia; order Limisphaerales; family UBA1412; genus UBA1412. The sequence continues at coordinate 8,425 of JAFZAR010000159.1, forward strand.
GGAGAAGTGAATATTCATATCTCCTAAAGCCAGCTCATTGACAACCTCCGAATAAAAGACATCATCACTTCTGTTTGAAACCTGCAAAAGTCTCACCAATCCAGAAGTATAACGACGAAAACGCGCCAAGGCCTCCTGCAGCTCCGGCAATTTGGCCACTAATAATGCGTGAGGATCCATGTAAACCAAGCTGTCTCGGTCTACTAAAGCATTGAAAACCCCACACCTCTCCAGACCTTCTGGAGAGACACCCAACAGATCACCCAATTTAGTTTTCATAGCGCAAACCGAGCAATATTGATACTATAGAGATAACGAAATGTCCAGTCGGAAGCGAAAAACCTTCGCAAAAAAAACAACATAGAGTAGAAAAAGCTTAAAAAATTGGAAAATGTATGCTTTAATAAGCGCGTATTGAAGGATGCTTTATTGGCATAAGCCCTCCTTCATTGTCAGAAAATATGGAAAATTCACCCTCCATCAAGATACTAGCTGTAGATGATGATAGTTTTATGAGACAGCTCATTGCGAGATGTCTCCCTGAACCGGATTTTATTGTCACCCTCTGCCCTAATGCCATGGAAGCCATGACTGTATTCAAGGAGAAACAGTTTGATTTTCTCATTTTGGATATCATGATGCCCGGCATCAGCGGCTTACAGCTTCGTTCCTTGATCCGCCAAGAAAACGCAACAATCCCAATCATGCTGCTGACAGCAAAAGTGGATGATGCCGAAGGGTCTCTTCTCAAAGAAATATCAAGTGATAAAAATACTTATTATCAAAATAAGAAGTTTACCAAGAGCGAACTTCAATCATTGATAAAGAGTATCATGGGGCGCATGTGGCAAGCCAAGCAAGAGAAGGATTATTTCAAAGAGATGGAGAATGATATTTCTCTGGCCGGAGAAATCCAAAAGCACATGTTCCCTCACTGGTGGACACTGGATGGCGGGATCCAATTTTGCCATTATTTCCGTCCGTATATGAAAATCACCGGAGATATGATCAACCACTTCAAATTAGAAGATGGTGTTTTCCTGGAAATCATAGGTGATATCAGCGGACACGGCATCCAGTCAGCATTAACAATGTCCGCGGTCGAAAACTCCATTTCAAATTATATCCGGAAGACTCTTTTATCAGATATCCAGCCACATCAGATACTGAATCATTTACAGGCATTTATGGAGGATATTTCTACAGAGAAATATATGACCTGCCTGGTTGCGATCGTTGATTTCAATGTAAATATGATGACCTATCAATTGGCAGGGCATCAAGCTCCTATCATCTTTTCTCCTTCACAAAATAAGGCTATCCCAGCTAAAGACTTTAAAACCGGCTCTATCCCTGTAGGACTTATGAAAGGGACTGTATATAATGAATCAGATACAGGAACAATTCAGCTGCCGGATGATGCCATTATCTTTCTTTATACAGACGGGCTCGGTGATATTCAAGATGATGCAGGAGAAGCTGCCGGTGAAGAGCTTTTGCAACAATTGGTTAGCTCTATATCGCATGAAGGGTTATGTCCCTCCACTAATTTCAAGATCATGGATATTTATTTTAAAGCGGGATATACAAATATTAGTGATGACATTACCCTGGCTGCGATTTCTCGTCACACTTTGAGACCTCACAATTATGATTTCTCAATTAGTCCATCTGTATACGAGATAGATCAATTTGTTCAAAAAGCAAATAATCTTGTTCTTGAACACACCCATGATGAAATCCTTGCCGGGAAAGTTGAAATCCTCTTTTCTGAATTTTTAAATAATATCGCCGTCCATGGACTTGGCCGGCGCAATGCCAAACGTCCCATCATTTCTGTCCATATAGAATTCCTTGAAGAAAATATGATGATTACAGTCTGTGACCAAGGAAAAGCATGGGATATGCAGTTAGGAGAAACAAGCAATACGCTAACAGACAATTTCTTCTCGGACTTGAAAAACCGCCGTTTAGAATTTCACGGTCGCGGTCTCCATTTACTTAAGTCTATTTCAAAATCCATTACACGTTCACGTTACGCAGATACACTCAACGAAACAATTTTTCTAATAAATTATAAATGAAACAACAAATTCTAGATTATTTAAGAGATTCCTTTGGATTAGAAGGAAGTGATGCTGAGGATTTATATCAATCCTATGTCGAAACACTTGATGAAAATATCAGTAAATTTGATTCATTGTTAGCCGATGACAATTTTACTGAATTTACCCGCGCGGCGCATACCATTAAAGGATGCGCAATGAATAGCGGCCATCAGGAAATGCACCTCGCCGCACTTGAGCTGGAAAAAGCTGCAAAGGCCAATGACAAAGCTCTTTGTCTCCAGTTGATGGAACCAGTAAAAAATATTTATATGCAGCTTAAGGGAGCTTAAATCGTTTTTTAAGATTTTGCAGCTCAATGGATGGTCAAAGGAAGAGACGAAATTATTAAATCCATTGAGGCGCGAACTTCAAGGTCACGTTTCAATGCAATATCAAAGGCGTTTTTTTGGGATGCCACTGTGTGGTTTGCCTATGTATTAAAACGCATGATGGATATTTCTATCTCTTTGTTAAGCATTATCTTGTTGTCTCCATTGATGATTGGAGTTTCCATTGCCATCAAGATGGAATCAAAAGGGCCTGTCATTTTTAAACAAACTCGTGTGGGCAAGAATGGAAGACATTTTCTTTTTTATAAGTTCCGTTCCATGAGACAGGATGCTGAAGTCAAAAAACAGGAGCTTTTGCTTCAGAATGAAAGTAAAGACGGTGTTATTTTTAAGATGAAAGATGACCCACGCATCACTCGCATTGGTAAATTTATTCGCCGTTACTCCATAGATGAACTTCCACAACTTTTTAATGTTTTAGAAGGAACCATGAGTTTGGTGGGTCCCCGACCTCCCCTGCCTGATGAGGTCAAGGAATATACTTTGGAAGATCGAAAACGGCTCCATATCAAACCGGGAATCACTTGTATCTGGCAAGTCTCAGGCCGCAGTGATATTCCATTTAAACAACAAGTTGGTCTGGATGAAGAGTATATTAAGAGCAGAGGTTTTATTCGAGATATTGTTATCCTTTTAAAGACAATCCCTGCAGTCCTGACTGGAAGAGGAGCTTATTAACCATGATCGCCGTCTTCAAATTGGGTACCCCTTCTGCCTCATGGTTGACAACATACTTCAGCAGCTTCAGTCCTTATTTGCTTCCCATTCTGGGGAAACCATTGATTGAATTCTATATTGATTACTGTTCCTTGTGTGGAGTGACTAAAATCCTCCTGATTCAGGAAGGCTTCTATCAAGATATCAATTATTTTGTAAAAGATGGTTCCAAGTGGGGCATTGAAATAAAAAAAGGATTGGGTACTGTTACCGATACCTTTGAGAAAATTATTGATGTCAATAAACTTATACAACAAACAGAAGTTCTTTTTTTTGAAGATTTTTTCTTTCCACTCTATAACAAATCAACAAAGAAAACATTGTCTCCACAGGCAATCAGCCAGTTAAACAAGATACATCTGACTCCAATCCAAAACAGTTCTCAACTCCCCTATTGCGAGGAAATCATTATTGATTCCATATTAAGATATTATAACTTGAATATGGAATTATTGACTCAATATACAAATCAACTGATGATGAAAGGATACGGGGCTGAACCAGGTGTTTTCATAGGGATGAATGATGACATTGCAAGGCAAACAGAACTCCTCCCCCCTTTCATTATTGGAAACAATGTTCAGATCAATTCTGGAGTACAAATAGGTAAAAACACTATTATTGGTGATACTTGTATTATTGATCATGGTTCTGTTCTTACAGACACTATTGTATTTGATAAAACTTATGTTGGCTTTGATTTGAATTTGAGCCAAAAGATAGTGTACGAGAATAACATTATCGATCCGATTAATAGTATTTTTGTACAACTGAATCAAAGTATCATCTCCAAGCTGGAAGGCAATTTAGTCAGCAAATGGGGGCGGCAGATCATTGTCAGTACTTTGGCTGCATTCTGTATTTTCCTCATGCTGTTCCCCTTCCTGTTATTTAAGCTAACAGGACTGCCTAAACATAAATGGATCACTTATCGAAAGTCCAACGGTCAACCCTGCTCCAAACAAATCCCTGTCTATGAGGAAAATTTACATCTGAAGAATATTTGGTTCTTTAGATTGTCACTAGATAAGTTCCATCTTCTTTTCCATGCTATGTGCGGAAAAATTTACCTTATCGGGGACACTCTCTGGGATCATGAAAATCAGGCCAAACTTTTGGCCAAATATCGAGACTATCACCCCGGAGCTTTTTCTTATTCTGATTCTATCAGTACCTCTGATGAGGAGGAACGTATCATCAGTGACCATTATTATAAACATAACCGCTCACTAAAAACCGATACTCTTTTGATATTCAAGACTTTCTTTAGAAGACTTTTCTATGGAAAAAGCTCTCAATAAATCAAAATATACTTTTGACTATGACTTTCATATTGAGTCACTTCTGGATGAATCCCTGAGCCAGATCGCACATGAAGCCCAGCAAGCCATTTGTGCAAAGCATCTGAAGTATCTGGTACTAGGCGGCGGCTACGGCCGCGGGGAAGGAGGCATTCTAAAAAGAGAAAACGGAGAGACTGATCTTTATAATGATTTAGATTTTTTTGTGATTTCTGACACTTTTATTCCTCATATCAATAAGGAGCTTGATTTAGTATTTCAAAGAATATCGAAGGAATGGCATTCCAAACTGCATATAGATGTTGATTTTAGTCGTTCAACATACGTTGGTTATATTAAGAAACGGCTTCATATCCAGATGTGGCGCGAGATGGTTCTTGGCGCACAAATTCTTGTAGGAGATAAAAATGAATTCAAAAAAGATTTTCAAAACTTACCCTCTCAAATGCCTGCATCTGAAACAGCAAAACTCTTAATTAATAGACTGACAGGACTTTTTTTAGCTCGACAGAAGCTCTTTCAAAATTCGCTTTCAGATGAGGACTATGATTTTATCGCTCGGAATATCAATAAAGCGATCTTAGCTTGCGGTGATGTCGTACTGATTTCCTTAAATAAATATGCATTCCGCA
>JAFZAR010000014.1 GCA_017557085.1 Verrucomicrobiota bacterium
AGGCGGTCTGGCTTTTTATGTGACATTCGATTTGTTTTCCTGCATGGATGATCTTCAGCGCGGCGGCGGGGGATTCAAAGTCATTTTATGGTATAACATTGCCCGTATCCCGGAACTGCTGGTGCTGATCCTGCCGCCGGCACTGCTGCTGGCGCTGCTTTACGCGATTTCCAATCACTCCCGCAATAATGAGATCGTAGCGATGCGTGCGGCCGGAGTGGGAATATGGCGGATCTGTACTCCCTATATCGCAGTCGGAATCATTCTGGGAGTGTGTCTCTTTTACTTGAATGAAACCTGGGTGCCGATGGGAGCGCGTCTGGCTAAAGATCTGCGCAAAGGTACGAAGCACAAAAAAGAGCTGGTCCACGAGAATGTGAATTTCACTAATACAAAGGACGGCAGGACCTGGAATATAGGGGAGTATCATGTGGAGGATAAACGGCTTGTGCGTCCCAGTGTGGAGTGGCTTAGCCGGACGGAAGGTTCTATGGCGCTGAACACGGTCAAGCTGGAGGCCGAAAGCGCGGAATGGCGGCCGAGCTTCAGTTTCGCGCGGAATGAGGATGATCATGGCTCAGGCTCGAAAGGTGTATGGGAATTTCATAATGTTCAGGTCTTTACTTATGCTTCAGATGGGCAGGAATCCATGCTGCCGGTGCCGGAAAAATATGAGACTTTGCAGGTGCCTGAAATAGATGACAGTCCCGAAGAGATAGAATCCGAGATATTTATTTCCGGATTTGATTCATTCAAATCAGCCCGCAAGGCGAATTTGACCCTGAAAGAGATCGCGACCTATCTGCGGCTGCACCAGGGTGCGGACAGTCAGCTGGTCACACGCGTCAAAACTTTATATCACTCACGGATCGCGGCGCCGTTCACCTGTCTGGTCGTTGTTTTGGTAGCGCTTCCATTCAGTTTGCAGGGCGGACGCAGGAATGTCTTTGTGGGTGTAGCCAGCAGCATAGTGATTTGTTTTTGCTTTTTTTTGTTGAACGAGGTAAGTTTAGCGCTGGGCGAGGGAGGATATATGCCTCCCTGGTTGTGTGCTTGGTTGCCCAACGTTCTTTTTGGTGTGGGAGGCTTTGTCGCTGTTAAGAATTTAGCCTGATCGCGGCACGGATTTTGTTAAGTGTTGTGCCGCTAAAGCATACAATGAGAAAAGCGGTCGTTATTCGATAGATTTTGATGAAAATACGCAGGTTGGCGCGCGAGCGTGCTATTCAATTTTTATATCAGATAGAACTAAACCCCGATAAGGATGTAGAGGGTGAGCTGGAGAACTTTTGGGAATTGCACCGGATGGGGCTGCTTTTCGATGATAAGGCCAAGGCATCCTGGGCGCAGGCTGTCGAACTGCCGCCGCCTTCACCACAAGATCTGGCCGCGAAGGACTTTGCGGAAGCTCTTTGCAGAGGAGTCCTGGAGCATTTGAAAGAACTCGACGAAACGATCGTCAAGTACGCGAAGAACTGGGATCTGCACCGCATGGCTGTGATCGATAAAAATATTTTACGTTTAGCTATTTACGAAATCATGTTCCGGGACGACATCCCGCCGGTGGTCAGCATCAATGAGGCTGTGGACATCGCCAAGAGATACTCTACGGAGGAGAGCGGAAAATTTGTCAACGGCATTTTGGATAAGATCAGGTCTGAAACACTAAGACCTTCACGCTAGACGGGTTATTTATTGACAGGATAGAGCAGAGTGTGAGTATCGCCGGAGAAGTTCATCCTCATACAGCATTGCGCCGCACGTGTGGGGAACATGGCGCGGATCTGCACTTACATTCCATCTATTCGGACGGAGTCCATACTCCGAACTGGCTGGTGTCCAAAGCAGTCCACGCGGGTCTGGACTGCATCGCGCTGACTGATCATGATACGGTGGAAGGATGCGAGGAGACTGCTAAACTCTGTGAAGAAGCCGGTTTAGGGTTTATTCCCGGAGCGGAATTGACCGCTTACGCATTGGATGAGGAGATCCACATCCTGGGGCTGGGTCTGGACGTCCGCAACGCTGTTTTTCTGGAGAAGATGAATACTTTTCAGGAAAAACGACTGGAGCGCATGAAAAAAATGGTGAGTCTCCTGAACCGGGAAGGCATACCCATTTCCGTGGAGGAAGTGCTGGAGATCGCTAAGTGCAAGGTTCCCGGCCGGATGCACTTATGCCGGGCATTGCTGCTGGGGGAATACTGCCGGGACCGGGATGAAGTGTTTGCCCGGTATTTGGGTGACGGCTGCGCGGCTTATGTCCCCAAAATGAATTTTTCGGTCAGAGAAGCTATCCGTCTCATCCACACGGCGGGAGGTGTGGCCCTGATGGCTCATGTTGGCCGTCAGGTAAAAGTTCCCGCGATCGTGGAATATGGGGTCCAGATGGGGATCGACGGATTTGAATGTTTTTATCCCCGCCATTCCAAGGCGCTGTGTGAGCGTTTGGTGGCGGTATGCGAAGAGTATCATCTGCTGGTGAGCGGCGGAACCGATTACCACGGAGTGAAAGATCGAGTGAATATAGGCGCGGTCAAGGTGCCTATGAAATATGTTGAGGAATTAAAACAATGGGATTGTTCCAAAAATTCAAAGAAGGGTTAAAAAGAACCCAGGAAAAACTGACGCAAGAGATCAAACGCATTTTCACCGGTTCGCCTAAGCTGACGGTTGAAAATATCGAAGATCTGGAAGCGGCGCTTTTGGGCGGTGATTTCGGTCTCGCGTTGACGAACCAGATCGTGGCTGCCGTCCGCAAAGAATATGAGACTCAAGGTCATTCGGGTGCGTCTGTATTTGAGATCGCCCGTCGTGAATTGATTTCCTGCTTTCCGGCGGAGTCAGAAGGGCTGAAAGGTGTCGAGCAAGGTGTTCCGGTCGTTGTTTCACTGGTAGGTGTGAACGGAGTGGGCAAAACGACTACCGCCGCCAAGCTGGCCTACCGTGTAGGGCTGGAAGGGCATAGCGCCATGATGGCTGCCTGTGATACATTCCGTGCGGCCGCCATTGAGCAGCTCAAGCTGTGGGGCACACGGTTGAATGTCCCCGTGATCTCCGGCAGTTACGGCGCGGATCCGGCGGCTATCGCGCATGACGCGGTCAGTTCGGCTTTGGCCAACGGAACGCATTATCTTTTCATTGATACGGCGGGACGTTTGCATACCAAGAGCAACTTGATGCAGGAGCTCCAGAAAGTACACCGGGTGATGGGTAAAAAGATGGAAGGCGCACCTCAGGAGACTTTGTTGGTGGTGGATGCCTCGACCGGAATGAATGCCCTCACACAGGCCAGAGAATTTAATAAAGCTGTGCATCTGACAGGATTAGTCATCACCAAGCTGG
>JAFZAR010000160.1 GCA_017557085.1 Verrucomicrobiota bacterium
CATGAGAGATAGAAATTTCTAATAGTGGTCAAGAACAAAGTATTTTGCAAAACAGAGAACGAAGTCCTGCCACCCCTTCAGGGTGGAATGTTGGTTGTTGGCTTACCGGGGGTTACGCTTCGCTCACCCCCGGCTATTATCATATCACCCCTGACGGGGTTTCAAAATGAATCCCTGCGGGATTTTGCGTTATGCCGTGCCGTGCGGATACACGGCTCCATTCCCCTGTCATTCCGAAATTCTTTATATTCTTGACTTTTTTCACATTCAGATGTAATTTGCGCGTGGTGTATCAGCGCCGCGCGGTGTCATCCGCCGGCGCTCATAAATGATCAACATTATCGCGATGATCAAAACAAGTTCAATTTTAAGAAAGGTCCGCCTTTCCATTTGGAGCATCGTTTTTGTGCTGTTATTTGTTTTCTGCGCAAAAAACGTGCCTGTGTGCGTATATGGAGCGGACAATGCCCCTAAAGAAAAAGTTATAAGAGTCGGTTTTTTTGAATTTCCGGGCTACCACGAAATAGATGAGAACGGAGTCCGTTCCGGATTCGGCTATGATGTATTGCAGGAGCTGCTGCCCTACACTCACTGGAAATACGAGTACATAGGCTACAAGGAAGGCTGGCCGCAGATGCTGGACATGCTGGCAGACGGAAAAATAGATCTGATCAGCAGTACGATCAAAACTCCGCAGAAGCTGCAGCGCTTTGATTTTTCAAAACATCCGCTGGGCATGAGCGGCACGATCCTGACTTTCAAAAAAGGACAGACCAAATATAAGCGCTGGGATTACAAGAACTGGTACAATCTGCGCGTGGGAATGCTCAACAACAACAGCAAGAATGACATTTTCCACGAGTTCTCAAAGGAAAAAGCATTCTCCTATATCCCGACCTATTATAACAGTGTGACCGAGATGCAGGACGCGCTCCAGAAAGGAGATGTGGACGCTATCGTGACCGGCAGTCTGCGCGGACTCAAGAATGAGGATATATTTGAGGAGGTAGGCATCCATCCCTTCTACTTCGCTGTCAAAAAAGGAAATCAGGAAATGCTGAAGGAGGTGGACGACGCGATGGATCGTCTCCTCGCGGACAAGCCCGATATCTTAAAGGAATTGTTCCGCAAGCACTATGATATCCAAAGGGTACGCGCGTACACTCCCCTCTCCCTGGATGAAGCCAAGGGACAGAATGAGAAGATGTCCCTATACATCCATGAGTGTCTGCGCAGGATCGCACAGATCAATAACTGGGATGTGGAATTGGAAACAGGGGAACGGGAGGAGCTCGATGAGGAATTCTTAAACTCGCTGGATCTCGTTTGCGGCATCATCAAAAATGAGAAATATCTGAAGGGGCTGGATTTCCCCCTGCAGTCGTTAGGTTCGTTCAAGGTCTTACTGGCGGCCAGAGAGGATAATGAAACTTTTTTAAAGAACAGCCCGGAGGACTGGCCAAACTCTTTCAAGATCGGGTATGTCCCCTGCACGCTGGGATGCACGGATCAACTGGAGGATTTTGCCAACCGGTATCTTCTGAAGTACAAGTATAAGCTGATAGACTATCCCAACGACCCGGAAGTGCTGCAGGCTCTGAAAGACGGGAAAATAGATCTGCTGCTCACCTCTCAGCAGGAAAAACTAGAGGGAATAAAAACGGCGGCCGTCTGCGGTGAAAACGATATTTATTTTGCCGTTCCCCATGGAAAAACGGCTGTCTTCAAGGAACTGTGTCAGACTATCGAATACTTCAGGATCTATGAGCAGCCGCTTATAGATGAACTGCATGCAGAGTATCTGGCACCGCCATTGTCCGAAAAAGAACTGACAAGGTCCACTTATGATCGCAGACATCGCGAACGGATAAGGGTCTGTCTCTATGAGGAGAAGATGCACGGTTACATCAACGATTATTTAAGCCGTCTGGCGGAAATGTACGATTGGGATCTGGACTATATCAACGCCACCTATACTCAGGCATATCAATACCTGGCGGAGAGAAAAGTGGATATCGTCCCCTGTTTGTACTACTCGAAAGAACGGGCTGAAAATTGTCTTTATTCCAATCTGGATTTTGAGGTGATCTATTATTTCCTGGCAACTTCCCCGGATAACGAGGAAATGCTGCCCAATCAGATCGAGACGTGGGCAGGTGCCCGCATCGCGGTACTGGACGGAGTGGCCAATGCCGCGCTGAAGCAGTATCTCAACCAGTACAACATCAAGTGCAGTTTTCAATACTATGACTCTTTGGCCGAAGCGGAACAGTCTGTGAGAGAGGGCGTCAATGACGCTGTGTACACCATGACACCGCAGGGCTTCAAACCGCTGGCCGTGTTCCCCACGGATCTGACCTATCTGTGCATCAACAAGGATAAGCCTGAACTGAAGGAACAGGTGGACGAGGGTATGGCCTACCTCAAACGCCATGACCCGAATCTCATGATACAACTCATGGAGAAGCATTTCCCCTCGTCTGATTATAATATCCTCATGATGAACAAGGCGGAAATGAATGCCGTTTACAAATTCAAAGACCGCCCCATTCGCGTGGATATCTCCCCGGAAGTCCCGCCTCTGAAAACATACGACCCGCACACAGAAATGGCAGCGGGCTTTGTCAAAAAGCTGCTGGATGAGGTCAGCAAGGACACGGGACTGACTTTCGAGTATCTGCCGCCGGCCACCTCCAGGGAAGCACGCCGCAGGATCCTTCACGGAGAAAGTGATATCTGGATAGGCTTCGGCGGCGACACCAGCCCTGTGGGGAAAACCGTCGTCAGCAGGAACAGTATCTACATCCCTCTGGTAAAAGTCTTTTATAAAACATACGAGAACAAAAAAATCAAGAACGATATAGCGGCCGTTCCGGTAAATGACTTCGCGCTGAGATCCCTGTTCGATAATAGTGCCCAGCAGGAAAATGTTGTTTTTTATCCCAGCCGGGAGGAATGCTACCGCGCTGTACAGGATGGCGAGGCAGGTTACACGATCGATACCCTGCAGTCCGCGCAGTACACACTGTGGAAGAATCAGCGGTTCTCAGAACTGGTCTTTCAATCAACACTGCCTAATGAGTATGATGATCCCATGCAGTTCATCTACAGCACCCGGCTGGATGAAACGGTAAGAAACATCATAGACAAAACCTTAAAATCATTCACACAGGATCAGATACAGAATTACCTGCAGGCTGTTACGTTCACCGGCGTCAAAAAACCGCTGCTGACTCCGACACAGCAGATAGGACTGACCGGAGCTTTGATCACGGTCATTCTGCTGGTGATCCTGATATATTCCACCCGCAGCAACAGAGAGCAAAAGAGACAGCTGGCGATGCAGAAAGCCACAATGGGATGTCTGGAATCGCTCTTTCTGGAAGAACAGGATTTCAATGAATCGGTCAAGTCCATCATTGAGATGCTGACAAAGTATTTCAACGCGCAGATGGGCTGGTTTGCCCGGTATGATGAAAATAGCATCACTGTGGATGCGATGGTGGGATTTCCAAAGAGTTTCCGTGCTGACTGCTTGAGCGCAGTCACCCCCGAAACACTGCAGGCATGGATAGACAGTCAGAAAGATAAGGAGATCCAGCAGGTTTACTACGAACAGACCCCGAACTTATTCACTGTCAAAGAGTGGGATGATTATCTGGTCCAGAGCCATGTCAAGACCATCTTCGCGGCAGTCATCCGAGTAGGAAACAAGGTCTGCGGTAATATCGCTGTCTGCTTTGACACTGTCCGTCCTGAGCTGACTTCGTCAGAAGCATACATGATGAAGTATTTCCAGCACATGGTAAGAGCGGCCATCATTCGCAGACAATTCATTGAGGATCTGACCGCGGAACGCGACCGCGCCGTCCACGCGGAGAAAGCCAAGAGCTTCTTCTTTGCCTGCGTCAGCCATGACATCCGCACTCCGCTCAACGCGATCATCGGATTCTCGGAGCTGCTGAGATACGGCGGTCTGGATGAGGAACAAGTGAAGAACTATCTGGAAAGCATCGTGTTCAGCGGCAATGTGCTGATGGAGCTGGTGAACAACATTCTGGACCTGTCCAAGCTGGATGCCGAGAGCATGGTCTATACTTATGACTTCTGCAACTTCAGGAAACTGGGCACCAAGGTCCTCAAAGCTTTTGCCCACCGCGTGAGCGACGGGAATGTGGAGCTGAGAATGGACTTCCCGCCCCAGATGCCGGCACTCAAACTGGATAGTCAGCACGTCTATCAGGTCTTGTTCAACCTGATGGGCAACGCGGTGAAGTTCACGAAACAGGGCTCGATCACGCTCAAAGCCAACTGTACCCCGGTGGAAGGCAATCCCGCCAAGATGGATCTGGAATTTGCCGTCCGCGATACGGGCATCGGCATTGATAAGAAGCATTTCGCGTCCATTTTCAAGCCGTTCCAGCAGATACAGAACATGACGCAGACCGGCGGTACCGGACTGGGCCTGAGCATCTGTACGCTGATGATCGAACAGATGGGCGGCACGATCAGTGTGGACAGCGAAGTGGGTAAAGGCAGTACCTTTACCGTGAAGCTGAAGAATGTGGATTGGCGTCCATTGCAGCCCGAAGAGGAAGAAACTCTGGAACTGAAAGAGAAAACGACCGCCGCGGCTGAAAACGCGTCGCTGCTGCTGGTGGATGACGTGATGATGAATCTCAATGTTCTGGAGGCACTCTGCAAGAAAGCAGGTGTGAAGGACATCGTGAAAGCCCAATCCGGAGCAGAGGCGCTGGATATCCTGAAGGTGAGAAGATTCACCGCCGTGCTGACGGATATGTGGATGCCCGGCATGAGCGGCACGGAGCTCGCGAAACTCATCCGGATGAAATACAACGATCTGCCTATCTATCTCATCACGGCGGATGTGGAGTATCTGAAGCACTACAAGGAAGAAGGCTTCACCGGCTGTCTGACCAAACCTCTGACCCTGGACAAACTGCAGGAGATTTTCTAAAGCCAAAATCATCAACAATGGCTTATTGTAGAGACGAGCGATCCGCTCGTCTCGGAGACGCGAGAATCTCGCGTCTCTACAGAACATGCTGATTTTGAATCAGTTTTAATTAAATTGAAATCCTTAATGATGTTTTTGGGCTAAAGCCCCAGCTGGGAGAAAAGATCCAGTTGATTCGGATCGGGCAGATTGCGAAGTTTCTGACGCTTGGCGGTCGTCCGGGGCGATTTCTTTTCTTCCGGCACATCACCCTCACGGGAGGATTCTTCCGCGCCCAGAGGATCCAGTTCCGTTTCTTCCAGATTGCGCAGGACCTCTATCGCGCGGTTCAAAACGGAGGACGGGATCCCGGCCAGACGGGCCACATGGATGCCGTAGCTTTTATCCGCCGCGCCGGGAATGATCTTGTGAATAAAAATGATCTGATCATTCCATTCACGAACGCTGACATTCAGATTGTAAACCCGTTCCAGCCGTGATTCCAGCTCTGTCAGTTCGTGATAGTGTGTCGCGAAAAGTGTCTTGGCTCCGCATTGATTGTGCAGATATTCAGCGATGCTCCAGGCCAGACTCAGCCCGTCGAAGGTGCTGGTGCCGCGGCCGATCTCGTCCAGGATGACCAGACTGCGGGACGTGGCGTTATTCAGAATGGATGCCGTTTCGCTCATCTCCACCATGAAGGTGGACTGTCCGCGGGCAATGTCATCACTGGCGCCGATACGGGTGAAGATGCGGTCCACGATATCCACACGCGCCTCCTTTGCCGGGATGAAGGAGCCTGTCTGCGCCATCAGTGTCAGCAAAGCGGTCTGGCGGATGTAAGTGCTTTTGCCGGCCATGTTGGGGCCTGTGATGATGCCGATCTGTTTCCGCGCGGGATCCAGTTCGGTATCATTGGAAACAAACCGGCCGGCCGGGAGTGTCTGCTCCAGGACCGGATGACGGCCGTCTTTGATCCGGAGTATCCCCTCGTCTTTGACCTCCGGGCAGACGTAGCCGTAAAGCTGGGCCAGCTGCGCGAAGCAGGCCAGAACATCCAGCTCGGCCAGTGCCTGCGCGTTCTGCTGGATGACCTTCAGCTGCGCCGTCACCTGCTCGCGGAGTTTCACAAACAGGTCGTACTCGATCCGCTTGACCCGTTCTTCCGCGCCGAGGATCTTGCTCTCCCACTCTTTCAGTTCCGGCGTGATGAAGCGCTCCCCGTTGACGATGGTCTGTTTGCGGATGTAGGTGTCGGGCACTTTATCCAGATGCGTTTTGGTCACCTCGATGTAGTAACCGAAAACGGAATTGAAGCGTACTTTCAGACTGGGGATGCCGGTGCGCTCGATCTCCTCCTGCTGCATCCGCGCGATCCAGTTCTTGCCGCCGTGCATGATCTCCCGCAGTTCATCCAGCTGGGCATCCGCGCCCGGACGGATGATGCCGCCTTCCTTGGTGGAGATGGGCGGTTCATCTACGATCTGGCTTTGGATCAGCGTGACCAGCTCCGGCAGAAGCACGATTTTTTCCACGAGCTTTTGGAACAAAACGGAGTCTTCTTTCAATCCGGAAATGATCTCTTTGAGCGCCGGCAGCTGTTCCAGTGCCTGACTCAGCGCCAGCATATCGCGGGCGTTTCCGGAGACGGTCGTCAGGCGTGTCAGGATGCGCTCCAGATCACGCACGACTGTCAGTTTCGCGCGAAAGGTTTCCAAGTCGTCGGTATGATCCAGCCAGCAGCGGACTGCCTGCTGACGTTCCGTGATGGAGGCCACATCGGCCAGCGGCTGAGAAAGCCAACCGCGCAGTTTGCGGGCTCCCATCGGTGTGCAGGTCTTGTTCATCACACCGAACAGGGAATGGATCATCGGCGTATTGCGGTTCAGCGGTTCCAGTATTTCCAGATTCCGCAGCGTGTTGGCATCCAGCGCCAGATAATCGGTGCGTTCATAAAAACAGATGCGCGAGAGCTGGCCCACATCGCGGCGCAGATGCTGTTCCAGATAGTGGATCACCGCGCCGGCGGCACCCGTTGCGGCAACACGGTCACGCAAACCGAAGCCGTCCAGGGAAGCCACATGGAAATGATCTTTCAGAGTGTAGAAACTGGTTTCAGGAGCGAACACCCAGTCCTCATACAAGGCCAGGTGCGGAAAAGCCGGGACCAGTGCGCGGCGCAGTTCGTCCTCTTCGGAGGGGATGACGATCTCCGCCGGACGCTGGCGTTCCAGCTCAGCCATCAGGACGGACATGGTCGGCACTTCCGTGACAAAGAAATCGCCTGTGGTCAGATCGGCCAGCGCCAGTCCATAGCATTGCTTATACGGATAGATGGCGGCCAGAAAATTGTTGCGTTCCGCGTTCAGGACCCGTTCATCAAAATGGGTGCCGGGGCTGAGGATCTGCGTCACTTCCCGTTTGACCAGGTGTCCCGGTTTGGGATCTTCCATCTGGTCGCAGATGGCCACCTTGCGGCCGACCTCCAGCAGTTTGGAAAGGTACCCCTCCGCCGCGTGGTACGGGATGCCGCACATGGGATAGGTTCCCCTCTTGGTCAGCGCGATATTGAGGATCTGCGAGGCTTCCAGAGCATCCTCGAAAAACATCTCATAAAAATCCCCCAGCCGGAACATCAACAAAGCATCCTTCGGCAGTTCGGATTTGATTCTCCGATACTGCGTCATCATAGGGGTCAATTTAACTGAGTTGCCGCTGCTGCTCATCCGCCTTCAAGTATATCTTTTTTGCCGCCAAAAAAAAGCATTATTTCTGCCGGCTGCTTTCAAGCCGGACGGGGATCAGTTTGGGCACGGAAAGCAAGCCGGAATCCAGGGGCTTATCTTCGGAGGCATCAAAATTCTTATATTGGATGTTGACAAAATTGATTTCGTGGAAATTCTTCCAGGGCACCTTTCGGCGATCCATATCAATGATCCGGTTATAAGAAAGATTGGTGACTTCGATCTCCAGCGTGTTCTCCTCACGGAGCAATCCGTCGGGCAGCATAACGGCAAACGGGATATGCCACAGCAGCGGCAGGGTCGTCCCGTTCAGGGTCACGCGGGCCGTTTCGCGCACGTCGCCCAAGTCCAGCCGCCAGTGTTCGCGAAGCTGTTCCGGTGTGAGCGGGAACGTCCGCGAATAGATCAGCTTTCCGCTGAAGATATCGTAAGGCTCTCCCAGCTCGGTCCAGCTTTTGCCGGTCTGGAAGAGACGCTCCTCTTCGATCTTCGGGACACCGCTTTTCCAGCTCAGCCGCCAGTCTCCGTCCAGCGTGACGGCAGCATCGGTTTGGGTCTGATAAACGGGGTAATCCGTTTCCGAATCTGTTCCGCAAAAGACAAAGAGACTTTGACCGGGAGCCAGCTGGAGATGAAATTCCGTTTGGCCATTCACGCGTCGTGTTTGGGCTGTGCCTCGCGTTTGCGCAGCCGGATCAAACAGGGTGATCTTTCCGGACTTGCACGGCACCCAGCAGTCGCCGGAGCGGTCAGAGAGATTCGCCAGAAAATAAATCGTTTTGCCATCCTGTTTCTTGCGAATGAAGTCGATCCCGTTCGCTTTGAATGGTTCAGGCCGGATGCCCAGACGTTCCAGCGTATATGCCAAAACCTCCTGAGAACCGCCGCAGCTGTAACTCATGGGTCGCAGTGATTCCTCCACCTGGAACAGACGCTGACGGCGTTCCTTGTGCTGGAATAATCCCGGAACATCACCCGGCAAATCGTCCATGAAAATGACAGGCGTCCCCTTCTCCGCCAAGGCCAGCAGCGCTTCCATCGTTTGGTGCGGGATATGAACCGTTGGCGGCACAAGGACAACTTGACCGCGGCGCGGCGCACGCTCCTTCAGCATCGCGTCGGAAATGTAGTCGAACGTATAGCCGCGCGTCCAGAGCGACCGCACCAGTGTTCCAAAAGGAAAGGTATAGAGACCATCCGTAAGATAGTGCACATCCAGCATTCGGATCACTTCCGCGCGGCCGGTCTGCGACCAGATGTCATAAATGGGAAAATAAATCAGGATATCATTGTCGTGCTCAGACTGCTGGAGAATGTGCTGACACTCGGCGATGTAGGCCGTCAGCACCGGCAGTTCCTCGAAAAAGTGCGAGGTGTGACCGTAATGCGTAGAGGCGTAGAAAAGCCGTCCGGGAAAATCTTTCCAATAGGGCGAGTAGGTCGTTCCATGGAAAAAGATGTGATTGATCCCCGCGGTGAAAAGCTCGTCTATCTGCGGTTTGATCTGAGAGAGCGACACGGAAAAATGATCCCCCAACCAGGTCGTGGATTCGCTGGAGACAAGCGGCTTGCCCGTGACGTGCGCCGCGGACGAGGCAAACTTCATGACCAGCGGATCCGGGTGCCCGAAGCGCGCCGGTTCATACTTCGGATCATGGCGCAGACCGGGTATTTTGAAACCGCTGTCGCCGAAAGATTCCGTCTCAGGAATATCGGCCAGCGCGTACAAGTCCAGCAGATTCCCCGGTGAACCGTGCGCCTCATAGCGTGTCGTGGAAACACCCATCTGATGACACAGCTCGACCCACCGGGCCGCGAACTGATCCCGGATCAGATCGGAGATCGTCTCGCAGTAATCGCACACCACGCGCGATGCCAGCGGATCCTCCGACTTGGGATCCAGACAATCCAAATAGTTCATGAGATCGTAACCCCGAAGCGCGCGGAACTGCTCCGGAAAATCCCGTGTGCAGTTGGCACCATAGACCTCGTAGGAATCATCGTAAAAAGCGCGGGGTCTCTGTTCCAGAGGCGCAAACGCGTCACGGAACCGCTGAGCGTAAAACTCGATCGCAGGTTGGCTGAACGGATCCAGCACAAAACCCTCGCCGCCGGGAGCCGCACGTTTGACCTTCTGACCCGTGGGCGTGATCTTGAACTCGCCTTGCTCGATCCTGAACCGCTGCGCACGGAATTCCTCCGGGATGTCCGGTCCGCCAAACGGCCAGCCGGTACCCATCGTCATATCCACACCCATTCCCAGACGGTCGGCTTCTTTGATCGTGTGGCTCAGGACTTCCATCCAGCGTTCGGACAGGTACGGGATATAATTGGCCTCGTCCTCTTTCTCTCCATAGATCGGGATGATATGCACACCGCCCAGACCGGCGCGGCTCATTCCTTCCAGCTGTTCGGTGATGTCGGCCTCCTTGACGGAGCTGCCCATCCACCAC
>JAFZAR010000161.1 GCA_017557085.1 Verrucomicrobiota bacterium
ATGAGTGATTCTGAAGCTGTAGGCATACAGGCAAGGCACCTCATCCACAGAGAGTTGTGGAACTGTGATCGTTAAGGTTTTACCATCTACCTTGTAATCCAGCTTTCCCTCAACTCCCAGCATCGTGACCTCGGTCTCAGGATCCACCTTGATATTCTTGATCGTCAGCGTTTTGCCGGGCCATCCGGTCGTGATCGCGTAGTTGGTATCTCCTTTGCGGGTAAAGAAGCACTTTTTCCGCGCGGAATCTCCCTTGGGTGTCTGGCCGATCTGGTCCATGATGCTGTCGGTAACCATAAATTGTCCCCGTTTCTGATCCGGGCGTTCTCCTTCGGTCCATTCGGTCGTTCTCTTTGCGCAACGTGTGCCGTAAATAGCTTCGCCGTTGACTCTTAGCCAATCACCGATATCCAGCAGTCTCTGCTGCATGATAGTCGGGATGAGACCGTACTCATCGGGGCCGATATCCAGCAGGAGATTTCCCCCACGGCTGACTGTATCTGCCAGAGAGATAATGAAATAGCGGCTGGTCTTATATTCCTCGGCGGTTTCCCGGCGGCTGTATCCGTAGGAATGAGCCATACCGCGGGATTCCTCCCAGGCATGCGCGTCATTATCCATGCCGGCGGCATATTCCGTCGTATAGTAACCGCCATTATGGTGACGGCATTCACTGCCCCAGCGGTCATTGACGATCACCTCTTCCTTGCAGGGAGATTCATTGTAAACCCAGGCCAGCAGTTCTTCGCTTTTCCAGTCCTTGGATGGCATATCCCATTCTCCGTCAGAGAAAATGATATCCGGACTGTAACGAGTGACCACATCCTTGAACTGCGGGATCATGTGTTCATCCACATACCGCTTACGATCTTTCAGCCACAGCGGGTTGTACCACTCATAAAGTGAATAG
Source organism: Verrucomicrobiota bacterium (assembly GCA_017557085.1). Taxonomy (GTDB): domain Bacteria; phylum Verrucomicrobiota; class Verrucomicrobiia; order Limisphaerales; family UBA1412; genus UBA1412. The sequence goes on from JAFZAR010000161.1 coordinate 911, forward strand.
TAGAATCCAAAACGCAGACCGCGGTCACGGCACGCCTTGCCCAGGTCGCCCAGCAGATCGCGGTGCGGTCCCACTTCCATACTGTTCCAGGGATGACCCCAGGTGCGCGAAGCCTCCGCGCTGGGCCATATCGCGTACCCGTCGTGATGTTTAGAGGTCGGCACCACATATTTAGCTCCCGATTTCACAAAAAGATCGGCCCAGAACGCCGGATCGTACAAATGCGCTTTGAACATCGGCGCGAAATCTTTATAGCTGAAATCCGCCCCGTAAGTATCCCGATGATAGACCCATGAGGGATTCTTATCATCTTGGTTAGATATCCAGTTCCAGTACCATTCCGAATACTGCCCCTTGGGAGACCAGCCGGGAACGGCATAGATGCCCCAGTGGATGAAGATGCCGAACTTGGCATCGGAAAACCATTGCGGTGTCGGGCGACTGTTCAGGGATTCCCAGTTGGCCTCATACTTTTTACCGGCATCGGCAGCATCCGCCGCCGCGGCCTGGGTGAAAGAAAGCCCTAAAACACTTGCAACCGTCAGCGCTGCAACTACATATTCTTTTATTTTCATAAAACTCTTTTTGTTACGTTTAACAATCGGCTTCATCATAGAGAAAAAAACGCCCCTGAACAAGCAAAAGTCAGAATAAGGTTTGATTATCGGTTTGGTTTTGTTAGAATAAGCGGCGTTGCGATACGATAATTTTATGATGAAGCAATCACGAAGAAATTTTCTGGCGACTGCGCTGACAGGAACAGCAGGACTGGTTCTGCCGAATATTGCCTCCGCCTCGACAAAGGGAGCCTCCAAGCTCACCAAGACTTTGGAACAGAAGCCCAAAGCTCAGGTAAAGCTGGCGGTTTCCAGCTACTCTTTCTGGCATTTCGCGGATGTCAAATATCCGATCGAAGACGTGATCACCAAAGCCGGCGAGCTGGGGATCGCGGTGGAAGTGCTGCACCGTCAAATGGAAAGCGAAGACAAGGCGTATTTGAACAAACTGAAACGCCATGCCTTCCTGTGCGGTGTCGATCTCTGCACACTCTCCATCCATCAGGGTTTCGTGTATCCCGACAAGGAGACACTGAAAAAGAATATCGAACACACCAAACACTGCATCGAGCTGGCTTATGAGATGGGCATCCCCTCCATCCGTCTGAACAGCGGACGCTGGAACACCATCAAGGATTTTGATGAACTGATGGCCGCGCGCGGTGTCGAGCCTCCCATCCCCGGATATACACTGGACGACGCGTTCAATATGTGCATTGACTGTATCGGGCAGTGCATCCCCAAGGCTCAGGAATGCGGTGTCGTGCTGAATCTGGAAAACCACTGGGGTCTGACCTATACCCCCGAAGGTGTCATCCGCATCGTGGACGCTGTCAATTCTCCCTGGCTGGGAATGATGTGCGACACAGGCAACTTCCTGGAAGATCCTTACGATAAGATCGCCAAGCTGGCTCCCCGTATCGGTTACATGCACGCCAAGACCTATTACGGCGGCGGTGTGTGGTACACGCTGGATCTGGATTATGACCGGATCGCCAGGATCGTGACCTCCGCGGGTTATTCCGGCTATATCGGGCTGGAATTCGAGGGCAAAGAAAACGCCAACACGGCCGTGCCCAAGAGCATCGCCATGCTCAGAAAAGCTTTTAAACTCTAATCAACCAACAATAAAAGAATACAAATATGAATAGACGTGAATTTCTCAAAGGCAGCGCGTTAGCTGCCGCAGGCATCGTCAGCGGAGCTTCCGCTCTGGCTCAGGGGACCCTCACTTTCAGAGGTCCCGCGGGACGCAATCCCAACGCCGGCAACGGCAATGGTCAGGCTCTCCGCCGTTTCAACACCACAACCATCCTCAAGGGTGTCAGTCTGGGAATGATCTCCGACGGCAAGACCGTGGAAGAAAAATTCCAGATCGCTAAGGACTGCGGCATCCAGGGTCTTGAAGTCAACTGCCCCACTACGGATGAAAATCTGGAAGAGATCCTCAAAGCCAGTGAAAAGACCAGACTGCCCGTCGCCGGCATCATGTTCGCCGGCAACTGGAAGGAAAACCTCTCCGAACCCGATCCGGAAAAACGCGCCGCCTATATCGCTTCCATCACCAAGGCTATCCAGCAGGGCAAAGCTCTGGGCGCGCCTCATGTGCTGGTCGTTCCCGGTGTGGTCAATGCCAGTATGGACTATGAGACCGCGTGGAAGAATTCCCTGGAAGGTCTGCGCCAGCTGATCCATGTCGCGGAAGAAAACCGCGTGAAGATCGGCATCGAAAACGTGTGGAACAACTTCCTGCTGAGCCCCGTTGAAATGGCCTATTATATTGACCAGGTCAACAGCCCGTGGGTCGGATGCTTCTTCGATATCGGCAACATCGTGAATACCGGCTGGCCGGAACACTGGATCCGCACGCTGAACCGCCGTCTGGTCAATCTGCACATCAAAGGCTTCAATACCAAGCTGGCCAATGATCAGGGCAAATGGAAAGGCTTCAGTGTCCAGATGCAGGATGAAGGCGACTTCGACTGGAAACCGGTCGCTCAGGCGCTGGTGGATATCCGTTACCGTGGATGGCTGATCGCCGAGGTCGGCGGCGGCAACGCGGAGCGCATCAAGGATATTTCCGACCGTCTGGAGAAGATGGTCACTCTGGTAAAGAATATCACCGAAGAATCCGCTACTAACTAAGATTGATTTCGGGAAAGTGAATGGAAGATGAAAACGTCTTCCATTCATTTTCTAAAAGCGATATGTATAATCTGCCCGATACAAACTCTCTTTCCAAAACAGAACTTTATAACCTCCTGAAAGAACAAACCCGCGCCCTGGTGGCCGAAGAGTTTGATTTTATCGCCAACACAGCCAATCTCTCCTCTCTGCTCTGGCACAGTCTGCCCCAAATCAACTGGGTGGGGCTTTATCGTTTACAGCTGAAAGAGCTGGTGCTGGGTCCTTTTCAGGGAAAACCCGCCTGCGTCCGTATCCCTGTGGGCAAAGGGGTCTGCGGAACTGCCGTCAAAGAAAACCGAAGCATCCTTGTTCCGGACGTGCATCAATTTCCGGGGCATATCGCTTGCGACGCCGAATCCCGTTCGGAATTAGTGGTTCCCCTGAGAGCTTCCGAAGATCTGATCCTCGGCGTTCTGGACATAGACAGCCCCATACCGAACCGGTTCGATGAAATTGACCGTTTGGGGATCGAAGCCATCGCGGAAATACTCACCTCTCACGTTTCCCGGCTGATCAAAGCCACCTCTTAAAATTCCTTGTTATAAAATCCCGCAGGGATTCATTCTGAAAACCCGGAACGGGGATGTGTAGAGCCGCGCGACCCGCGCGGCTGAGACGACCGAATCGGCCGTCTCTACGGCTGAAATCCCGGAGGGATTC
>JAFZAR010000015.1 GCA_017557085.1 Verrucomicrobiota bacterium
TGAAAAAAGCGATGAGCGAACTGATTGCCATGCGGGAGCGTGAAGGAAAAAATCTGACCAAAGATCTGGTCAAACGTGTAGAGAGTTTGAAAAAGATCCTCAAAAAAATAGAAAAAGAAAGTAAGGGACTGCCCGGCAAGTATAAAGAGATTTTTCTGAAACGCATCCAGCAAGCCGGCATTACGAATATCCAACCGGATGATCCCAGGGTCATTCAGGAAGTAGTGATCTTTGTGGATCGCAGTGATATCACCGAGGAAATCACACGTCTGAAAAGTCATTTTTCGCAGTTCGATCACGCGGCCAAATGCGATAAGCCGGTGGGAAGGATGCTGGATTTCCTTGCTCAGGAAATGGGGCGCGAGATCAATACGATCGGTTCTAAAGCCAATGACGGAGCGATTGCTGGTTGTGTGGTGGAGTTCAAGACAGAGTTAGAAAAATTTCGCGAACAGGTTCAGAATGTGGAATAAAGACTTATTTTAAAAACAGATGCCACTTTTGAAGATCATCAGCTTGGGAATGAAGATTTATACCCTTTGCAGAAGGGGGAAGAATATTTATGGAAAAGCGGAGATGGTCAAGGATAGAATAGAAAAAACGCAGGCTTACGCTAATCATGTATATGAAAAAGCAGGACGACCTGATTCGGCTCAGATTGGTGCGGCGTTGGGAAGAGGTGCAGGACGTGCGTTTTTGAAATTTAAGAAATGGCAGCAGTTTCGTTCAGAAGACGATAAGTTATAGAAATTGAATTTTATGGAGTCAAAATTAAGAGTAGGTGTATTGGGAACGGGTTCATTGGGAAGACATCATGCGAGGATTTATTCCGAACTGGCTAAAGCCGGACAGGTGGAGTTTTCCGGTATTTATGATGTGGTACCGGATTCCGCCAAGGCGGTAAGCGAAAACTTAGGCGGTGTGCCTGTATTTCGCAGTGTGGATGACCTTGTTCAGCATTGTGACGCGGTAAGCATCGTTACGCCTACAGTGACACATCATGACCTGGCCAAGCAGCTGCTGATGCAGCATAAACATGTACTGGTGGAGAAACCAATGTGTGACCATGCCAATCAGGCTTATGAGCTGGCGCGTCTGGCCGGTGAACAGAACTGTGTGCTCCAGGTAGGACATGTGGAGCGATTCAATCCCGTTTTCGGATTTCTGCAAAAGGCGGCTACTGATCCACGTTTTATCGAGACTCATCGTTTGAGCCCGTATCCCGCGCGCAGTACGGATATTGGTGTGGCATTGGATCTGCTGATCCATGATCTGGACGCGGTGCTGGCTTTTGTGAAGTCTCCGGTGGTGCGTGTGGACGCGGTTGGGATTCCGGTATTAAGCGACTCTGAGGATATCGTCAATGCCCGCTTGAATTTTGCCAACGGCTGTGTGGCCAATATGACGGCCAGCCGGGTCAGCCCGGATCGGATGAGAAAGATCCGTGTCTTCAGCGGAGGCGCGACTCCCTGTTATATTTCTCTCGATTATAAAGAGCAAAAGGGATACATCTACCGTATGGCCCGTGAAGATGAAAAAGAATCCAACATTTTCAAAAAACTTTTAGCCGCGGCGACTCCTGTTTTGAGCAATAGTGCCATCGTCAGCGAGTTTAGAGGGAAAAGGATTGTAAGAGAACCTGCTCCTATTGAGAAGGAGGAACCGCTCAAGCTGGAGCTGACCAGTTTTGTGGATTGTGTTAAAACACATCATGCCCCGGTCGTGACCGGTGAATTCGCGTGCAGAGCTCTGGATCTGGCCTTTGAGATCACTCGTCAGATCAAAGAAAAGATGAGCAAAGAACTGAAACGATGAAGGACAAACTTTCAGTGATGTTTCTTGCCGGTGAGGCCAGTGGAGATGGCTTGGCCGCGGAGCTTCTACAGGGACTTCGATCTTTGCTGAGCCAGACGGGGCGTTCCGTGGATGCCTTTGGAGCCGGAGGAGAGCGCTTGAAAAACGCGGGAGCGGAAATAGCGATCGACCTGACTCAGCACGCGGTTGTCGGGATCATTGAAGTCCTGAAGCATTTCAACACACTGAAAGGTTTCTTTTTAAAACTTTTGGATTTGGCCAGAGCGAAACGTCCGGATGTGATCATTCTGGTGGATTACCCCGGATTCAATCTAAGATTCGCGAAGGTTTTGAAAAAGTGGGTGCGCCAGCATCCAGATTCCGGCTGGGATCCCAAGATTGTGCAATTCATTTCTCCTCAGATCTGGGCCTGGCATGAAAGCCGCATCCATCAGATCGCGAGAGATATGGATATGGTTTTAAGTATTTTTCCCTTTGAAAAAGCATGGTATGCCCAACGGGCACCTCAGCTGCGTGTGGAGTATGTGGGGCATCCTCTGATGGATCGTTACAAAGAATACGCGCCGCAGGTGGGAACACGTCAGCCGTCTGAGCCTTATCATGTGCTGCTTCTGCCCGGAAGTCGGGAGAAGGAGCTAAATCGTCATTTACCGGTCTTAGGCAAGACAATGGCTTTGATTTCAAAACAAGTCAAAGCGGAGTTTCGGCTGGTCGTTCCTCAGGAGAAATTGATCCCGTATGTGCGGAATTCTCTGTCAGGTGTGTTGGATCGAGTTTCACTGGAAATCTTGCCGAAGAAGTTGGCTGAATCTTTACTCTGGGCTGACAGTGCTATTGCCTCCAGTGGGACTGTTACGATGGAGTGTGCTTATTTTCAAGTGCCGACGGCCATTCTTTATAAGACCTCACTTTTTACGGAGATATTGGGACGAATGTTTATCAAAGTAGAATATATTGGGATGCCCAATCTGCTTTTGAATAACAAGGAAGTCTATCCCGAATTTATCCAGCGGGAAGCGACACCGGAAAATCTGAGTGAAGCAACCTTGCGTTTCCTGACAAAAATGGATGTACGGAACAGTGTACAGGCAGATTTGCGAAAAATGCTTTCCGAACTGGGCGGTGAGGGAGCATGTAAACGCGCTGCCGAACAGATATTGAAGCTGATTGATGTTTAACGTGGAGCAAAGTGATATTCAATGGATGCGCCGAGCGTTGGAGCTGGCTGCCAAAGGTCGGGGGCATACTTCTCCGAATCCGATGGTAGGCGCGGTTTTGGTGGACGCTAACGGTCAGTTGCTGGGTGAAGGCTGGCATCATCGCGCAGGCGAAGCTCATGCGGAAGTGAATGCTATTGCAGACGCGGTCGCACGAGGAAATTTTATCCGGGGTGCCACACTTTATGTGACATTGGAGCCTTGTTCCACAACGGGGAGAACGGGACCCTGTGTAGAAGCTGTATTGAAAGCCGGGATCGCTCGTGTAGTTTGCGCGGCGACTGATCCCAATCCGGCTCATCAGGGACGGGGACTGGATATGCTTCGTCAGTCAGGAGTAGAGGTGGTCAGCGGTGTTTTGTCCGAAGAATCGTGCAAATTGAATCGGGCATTCAATCATTGGATCGTAAAGCGTACTCCATTCGTTACATTGACGAGTGCCATGTCCTTGGATGGAAAAATCGCTACTGCTGCGGGTGAATCTCAATGGATCACCGGTGAAGCCTCTCGCAGCCATGCGATGGAGTTTCGCGCTCAGGTAGATGCCATATTGGTGGGAGTCAATACGGTGTTAGTGGATGATTGCGCGCTGACGGTTCGTTTGCCGGGATATGAGGAGAAGCGGCTTCGGCGGATCATACTGGATTCACAGGCCAGGACTCCGTTGACATCAAAAGTTGTATCTGACGCGCAGCGTTCACTGACAACGATCGTTGTTTCTGAAAATGCGCCGGAAGATCGTGTACAGGCTTTGCGTCAAAATGTGGAGGTATGGCAGTTGCCGGCAGACGCAGATGGTCGTCCCCGGATTTCTTGTCTGCTGGAGAAGTTGGGCAGTGAATCCATTACTCATTTGCTGGTGGAAGGTGGAGCAACAGTTGCGGACTCTTTTCTCAGGCAGGGATTTGTTCACCGTATTCATTTTTATTACGCCCCCAAAATCATCGGAGGTGAACGGGCACTTTCCAGTATTTCCGGGAAAGGAATAAAACATTTGTCGGAGGCGCTGTTGATTAAAA
>JAFZAR010000162.1 GCA_017557085.1 Verrucomicrobiota bacterium
ACGGGTTCTGGGCCGCATGACTCACGGTTGCGTGATCCGCACTTTCAAACAGCAGGATGTGGACGATTTTGCGCAGTATTCCGGTATTCCTACCGTGAACGCACTGACAGACTGGGAGCATCCCTGCCAGATCCTGACAGATATTTTCACCATCGAAGAGAAAATGCACTCTATTCAAGGCAAAGTGGTGACCTTTGTTGGCGACGGAGCCTGCAATATCCCCATTTCCTGGGCATTCGCGGCGGCAAAGCTGGGGTTTGAATTGCGTATTGCCGCGCCTAAGGAATACCAACTGCCCGATGAAGTGCTGAAACGCGCAGGAAGCGGTGCTAAGATCTATTGCACAACTGATCCCAAAGAGGCCGCAAAAGGCGCGGATGTGCTTTATACGGATACATGGATCTCTATGGGTAAAGAGAGTGAAAGCGCACAGCGGATCAGTTTGCTGAAGAACTATCAGATCAATAAAGAAATGGTCTCTCTGGCCAATAAGGATGTGATGGTGCTGCATTGCTTGCCTGCTTATCGCGGCAAGGAAATCACGGAAGATATCTTTGAGCAGTTCTCCGGAAATATCTTTGACCAGGCGGAAAACCGTCTCCATACCCAGAAAGCGATCATGGACTGGATGACAGATTAACCGGTAGCCAAAAAATCAAAAAGAAAAGACGCATGAGAAGTGCGTCTTTTTTATTGGAAATACAGAAACAAAAAAAGTGTGGAGCAAACTCCACACTTTTTTGAAAATCAACTAATCTGAATTAGTCGCGTTTGAAACGACGCAGACCAGCGAAACCAGCCAGAGAGGCTAAGCCCATCAGAGCGAGTTGGAATGTACCGGCCTCAGGAACGAGGGTAGCGGTACCGTCAACGCGCAGAGAGAACGGCTGTGTAGTTTCAGCATACTGCAGACTGAGAGTCTCTTTCCATGTGGTTTGATCAATATTATTGCCATACCACATATCTTTGTCGTAACCGAGCTGATCACCCTGATCATTCTTGGCAACGAAAATACTTTCAGCTTGGGAGAAGGGCAGTCTCAAACCATTCTCATTTTCGGTGGTGATGATAAAGCTCAGACCCGCTCTATTGTAATCGTTGTAGGTGATCGGAGCATCATAATTCACGAACTCAGTCGTGGAAATCATGCTTGCCTCATCCTTTTGGTAAGTAGTGAATGTGAAGGCAGACTGGTCAAAACGATAACCAGGCCCCATATAAAAGGCATCACCCACTCTGTAGATCGCGTCATTTGCGTACAGGGCAAACATCGCGATATCAGGATCTGTAGTAGCAACAAAGCTCAAATCGCCGGCACCAGTGATTGTGAACTGGTTATAGAAACCATACTCACGATCATTGCCAAGATCGGTCAGAATACTGCCGCCAATTACTTGAGCAGCAGGAGAACTTTGTACCGTCGCTTGACTGAACGCACTTGTGCTGTCAAACAGAACATCTGCTTGCACGACAGAAGCTGCTGCCAGAACGGAAGCAACTGTAACTGTTTTAATCATGTTCATAACTCAATTTTCTCAACATCAACAAAGGCTAACTAGTCGGGAGACGAAAGTCAGCCACATTAATTATTTATCTGAAGCGCTTTTCAAGGCACATCAAAACGTGATCTCGAAAAGACATCTTCCCGACACCACGAGAATTTTTACAGAAAATGGGAAGAAGTGCAAGTTTTTTTGAAAAAATTTTATTAAATATTTGATTTTATATTTTATCTTGTTTTATATATTGAAAATCAATATGTTGTACAGAATATTAATCTTTTTCCATAATTTATTTTGCCGGAAAGTCATACTCAGGATTGACAAAAAATCATTTTTTGATGAATCTAGTTGTATGGCGAAGTCCGCTTTAGGCAGAGGCTTTGGGGCGCTGATGGGTGACAGAAAAGCCAAAACGTCCTCAAATAATACAACGGTACAGAAAACGGCAGCCGGTAAACCGGAACCGAAAACAGATCCCGCGTCTTCTCGTGATGCTGTTCTCAACGTTCCCATTGAACGGTTATTCCCGTCTCGTTTGCAGCCTCGCAAGCATTTTATAAAAGAATCTCTGGAAGAACTCACGCAGTCTATCCGTGAGCATGGGATCATGCAGCCTCTGATCGTTCGCAAAAGCTCTGATACCCGGTATGAACTGATTGCGGGTGAACGCCGTCTCCGTGCTGGAAAAGCGGCCGATCTTAAAGAAGTTCCTGTTATCATCATTGAAGCTGATGACCGTAAGGCATTGGAACTGATGATGGTGGAGAATCTCCAGCGTGAAAATTTGAATCCCATTGATGAGGCGATCGGTTTTGAACAGCTCATTCGGGAGTTCAAATTGACACAGGAAGCGGCAGCCGCTCGTGTCGGAAAAGGCCGTGTAGTGGTGGCCAACGCGCTTCGTTTGCTGAAATTACCCCAATCCGTCCAAGTCATGGTGGCAGATGGACGTTTAAGTGTAGGCCATGCCAAAGCTATCCTTTCCTTGGAGTATATCGAGGATATGCAG
>JAFZAR010000163.1 GCA_017557085.1 Verrucomicrobiota bacterium
CCCGGTAGATCACGTCGCCCTGTTTTTGATTCAGAAAGTAACTTTGGGAAAGATTCTGCATCCAGTTGAAGACCCTCTGGCGGATCGTGTGCAGACCTTTCAGCCCGATGCGGATGATCACATAATTCTGGAGCGAAGTCACTCCGCTGTAGATCAGATGCACCGCGAAAATGGAGATCGCGCAGAAAAGGATCTGTTGCTCACGGTCCAACTGGCTGAACCACTGTCCCAGACTGCCCATCCATCCGGGCAGGGGATTGCTTCCCAGAACACTGTCCAGCAGCAGGGCGATGGGCCACGGTTTGAGAATGCCGGTGAATGTTCCCAGCAGCAGCAGTCCCAGCCCCAGACAGATCGCGCCTACCTGGGAGCGGTACAGGAGCAGGACCCGGTAAGACTGAACGAATTGCCGGGAAGACTTTGCTTTGTTTTTATTCTGCTGGGGGAAAGGGGGCGTTTCCATCCGGGGACAAAAAAGGCGCGCACCGGGCGCGTCTCTGAAAAACGTTAATCCTTTTTAGTGTCCGACTTGGATTCGGAAGAACCGGATCCCGTCTTCGTCTCTTTAGCGGCGGAATCTACGCCGGAATTTGAAGAACTTGATTCAGAGGAATGATGGTGATGATGCTCACCGGTCGGAGGCGTGGAAGAGGATTTGTAATCCGTACAGTAGAATCCGTGTCCCTTGAATATGATCCCCGCGCCTTCACCGATCAGGCGTTTCACATGACCTTTACACTTCTTATCCGGACAGACCTTGATGGGGTCTTCCGTCATTCTTTGAAAGAGTTCAAACTTCTTTCCGCATTTCTCACAAACGTATTCGTATGTAGGCATAATGTCAGATGGGGGCCGTATGGCCCCCGCACTCTGACTATCCTCTCACAAATCCCGAAAGGACGCAAGATTTTGAATCGGAAACAAGATATAATATCATGTAAATGAATTGGTTATATTTGATAAAAAAGACGAATGGAAAGAGAAGGTTTTTCCGGGTTAAATGTGCTTAATTGATTTTATCAGAGTCTGTTACAAAAAAGAATGGGGCAAAGGCTGCCGGGTTCCATGAAAAACCACTCCGATGCCGGAGCGGCGGAAAAGCGTTCCGAGGGTTATTACCAGGTTGTTCACAATGCGCGAAAGCGGTAAACGCAGTGCTAGATGCTTTCTTTCAGCGGAGTTACGGAATTATTCACAAGAAACTGTGAATAAGAATGAAAGGAAACGCTTTTTGTGTGAATAACTTCAGGTCTCAGAAGAGGCTTTGGCGCTTTACTTTGGGGCGTTTTTTGTATTTGATTCTTGGCGGTGTATTTAAAGAACCTGACAATACTCGGTTTCAAATCCTTTGCAGACAAGACCAGCCTGGACTTTCCTCCCGGCATCACGGCCATTGTGGGGCCGAACGGCTGCGGCAAGTCCAACGTGGCGGATTCGATCCGCTGGGTTCTGGGCGAACAGTCCGCTAAAGCCCTGCGCGGCGGCGAGATGGCGGATATTATCTTCAACGGAACGGAAACGCGCCGTCCCTTGTCCATGGCAGAGGTCTCGCTGACGATATGTGACGTGGACCAGGAACAGCTGAGAGCGGCCAATCTGGAACTGCTGTTCAATGAAGTGACGGTGACGCGCCGCATCTACCGCGACGGGACCAACGAGTATTTTCTGAATAAAACCCTTTGCCGCCTGAAAGATATCCAGCAGTTGTTCCTGGGGACCGGTGTGGGCCGCACCAGCTACAGCATCATGGCGCAGGGGCACATCACCCAGATCCTGAGCAGCCGTCCCGAAGACCGCCGCATGATCTTTGAAGAAGCGGCTGGCATCACCCGGTTCAAAGCGCAGAAGAAAGAGGCTCTGCGCAAACTGGATCAGACCGAGATCAATCTGGGCAAACTCAATGAGACCGTGCGCGAGATCAAGCGTCAGATCGGCTCCCTGCAGCGTCAGGCCGGCAAAGCCCGCCGTTACAAAGCCCTGGCGGAAGATCTCCGTTTTCTGGAGACACATTATAACCGCTATATCTTTGACCGTGTTACAGAAGAACTGAACGAGCGTGTGGAATCCTCCAAAAAGCTGGATCAAGCGATCGAGCAGAGCAATCTGGATATCCAGTCGCTGGAAGGTCAGATCAGCCAGTCCCGCGGCCGTCTGGCCGAGTTGGAACAAGCCGCGGCGGAACAGCAGAAACAGAGCTTGGAGACTCACTCCCAGATAGATGCCCTGCAAAAGAAGGTGGAATTCAATCAGGAGCGCATTCAGGAGAGCTCGAACCGCATCACGGCTGCCACCGAAGAGATCCAGAAATCCACAGAGAAAAAACTCACTCTCCAGCAGGATCTCCAGCAGGTCGTCCAGACCATCGAGGTGACCCAGCAGGAAGTGGAAGCCTCACGGCAGGTGCAGCGTGAACGCTCTGAAGCCCTTCAGTCCGTGGAAGCCACGCTGGCTGCCAAGCAGACCGCGCTGCGCAATGTGCAGAACCAGCTTTTCAGCATTACCCAGAAGTTGAGCCGTACCCGCAACGAGATCAACTCCTTGGACATCCAGAAACAGGGGAACATCGTCCGTTTGGAAAAACTGAACAACGAGATCGCCCAGAACAAGGACGAGATCCAGAAACTGGAACAGAAGATCCAGGAATTCAACCAGACGGCGGAAAGCGACAAGCAGATTACTGATGAGAAACGAGCTCAGCTTCAGAAACTTCAGTCCGAATTGAACAGTTTTCAGGTGGAGAACTCCAAGCTGGGGAATAAACAGGACGACCTCTACCGCCAGATAGCCACCCGCAAATCCCGGCTGAATGTGCTGGAGCAGCTCCAGTCCAGCCGTGAGGGGTTTGATGCCGGCGCAATGTCTATCCTGAAGAACGGCACCAAAGGCGTTTTGGGCGCGCTGGTGGACCGCATTCGCATCCCGTCCAAGTATGTCAATCCGGTGGAAGCGCTTCTGGGAACACGTCTCCAACTGGTGCTGGCGGAGAAGCCGAACGCGGCCCGCTCGATACTGGATCAGCTCAAATCAACGAAGAAGGGGATGGCCTCGATCGCTCCGCTGGATTGGGAACTGGCCGCCGCGGAAGAAAATGAGACGGCTCAGCCGCCGCTTCCGGCTGAAGGCGAGACGGCTCCGGTACGGGTGCTGGATATTGTCCAGGCGGAGGAATCGATCCTGACGCTCCTGCGCCGGTTGATCGGCCGGGCCTGGATCGTCCCGGATCTGACCGCCGCGACACGGTTCTGGCAGCAGCATCCCGGCCAATGGGAGTTTGTGACGAGCGGATGCGAGATCCTGACCAGAGACGGCATTTTCGTGGGCGGTTCCCGTAAAGAAGTTCCCGTTTCCTCTTCCATTCTGGGACGCAAGAACGAAATCGCCGATCTTAAGACCGATATCCAGAAAGTGGAGGCCGAGATCGAAGAGCTTCGCAAACAGAGAGAGACGATCGTAGCCGGGCAAAAGAAGTCTCAGGAAGACCTGCTCCGGCTCCAGTCGGAGATCCGCAGTCATGAAATGGCGGTCGCGACCCGTCTGGGTGAGTTTCGTGTTTTGGAGAACTCTCTCCGCGGTATGAAACAGCGTGAAGAGACTCTGAAACAGGAAATGACCCGTTTGACCGCTCAGGACGCGGAAAGCACGGCGCACCGTCAGTTGCTGAGCGATCAGATCGTTGAGATCGAGCAGAAAGAAAAAGAAACGGCGGATAATATCTCGGAGATCAATTCCTCGGTAGATCAGCTTCGCCAGGAGCGGGACACCGCTCACAATGCCTTGACCGAGGTGAAGATCGCCCTCGCTTCCAAAGAGCAGTTCTGTAATACCCATCGTCTGCAAAAGAACTCGCTGGAGAATCAGATCACCGAACAGGAAAGACTGATCACCGCGCGTACCAAAGAGATCGCGCAGATACAGGAGAAGGTCGGCATCTGCCACGCGGAGATCGAGGAATCCAAACTGAAGATCGAGTTTCTCACGAATGAATATGAGCAGATGAATCAGCGCATCGCGGATTTGTCCCAGCAGAAGAAGACCGTTTCCGCTGAGATCGAGGAACGCGAGGCCCGTTTGAAAGAACTGCGCGGACAGTTGAACCGCTCCCAGGAACAGCATGAAGCGCTGAATGTGCAGATCGCCCAGCGTCAAATGACCCTGCAAAATACGACCAGCCGAATGCAGGAGAAATATCAGCTGGATATCCTCACCGTGATCCAGGAGCCTTTCCGTGTGGAAGAAACGGAAGAAGGTGTCCGTATCTTCCGCAAGGATTATACACCCCGGAAAGAGACGGAACCCACTCCCGGTGAAAACGCGCCGGAAACTGAACCGGTCCCGTCGGGGCCTGTTGAGACCGGGGAATTCCCGCCGGTGGATTGGGATCAGGTGGCTTCTTTTGTCCGTAAACTGCAGGAGCGCATTGACCAGCTGGGGCCGGTGAATCTGGTGGCCATTGAGGAATACGAAGAGATCGAACAGCGCTACAAATTTATGACCGCCCAGCAGGATGACATGACCAAAGCCAAAGCACAGCTGCTGGACGTGGTGAGCAAAATCAATCAGCAGACACGGGAAATGTTCATGGAGACCTTTGAAAAGATCCGTCAGAATTTCCGTTCGATGTTTGCGACCTTCTTCCATGGCGGTTTCGCGGAGCTGAAACTGGTGGACGACCGGGACGTTCTGGAGTCTGGCATTGATATCGTGGCACGGCCTCCGGGCAAACAGTTGAAATCGGTTTCGCTGCTTTCGGGCGGTGAACAGACCATGACGGCTGTGGCTCTGCTTTTCGCGATCTACCAGGTCAAACCGTCGCCTTTCTGTGTGCTGGACGAGCTGGACGCGCCTCTGGATGAAGCCAATATCGGTCGCTTTGTCTCTGTGCTGAAGACCTTTGTGGATTTCTCCCAGTTCATCGTCATCACCCACAGCAAGCAGTCCATTGCCGCGGCGAACTGCATCCACGGCGTGACGATGCCGGAGCGCGGTGTGACCAAGATGATCAGCATGAAATTCCGTGAAGGAACGGATGAGCTGGTCAAAGAAGGCGAGTAGTCTGTATTGCCGCCTCAGGAATAACCCGACGGGGTGACAGAAAGAATACAGATGCACACAGATAATTTATTAACCCGGAATATTTCTCTATAGAATATATTGTTATTAAATAATTTATCTATGTTTATCCGCGTTCATCTGTGGTTCTTTTAATATCTATCCATGGTTCTTAACGTTGGATATTCTGCCTTGCCGGACTCGTTTTGACGTAAGGTTTCCCGTGAGTGTGATTTTCCCCTTTATTCTGACAGGTTTTGGAATAAAATGGAGGTGCCTTTAGGTGGTCATCTGCCGGAGCGGCGGATTCCTGACGCTAAAGGAGTCAAAAATATATGGGGTACTGTAAGACAGTCACTTTTGAAGGAAAGTTCACTTTGAAGAGCGGGAATTCTTTTCCCCGCATCACGTTGGCTTATGAGACTTATGGAAAATTGAACGCGGACGCGTCCAACGCGATCCTGATTTTCCACGCGCTGACGGGTGACTCGCATGTAGCCAGCCACGCTCCGGACGACCCCACTGGCTGGTGGGAAGAGGCTGTTGGTCCCGGAAAGGCTTACGACACAAATAAATACTTCATTGTTTGCAGTAATATCCTGGGCGGCTGCAAAGGCAGTACCGGACCTATGTTCACTAATCCGGAAACGGGCAAACCTTATGGCTTGCAGTTCCCGGTCGTGACGATCGCGGATATGGTGAACGCGCAGATGCTTTTGCTGGATCACTTGGGCATTAAACAAGTCTTGCTGGCATCCGGTGGATCCATGGGCGGGATGATGGCCCTGCAGCTGGCGGTCTCACATCCGGATCGCTGCAAAAATGTGCAGATCCTGGCTTCGACCGGCGTTGTATCTCCGCAGTCCATTGCTTTGAATGAAGTAGCCCGTCAGGCCATTTACGCGGATCCCAATTGGAACGGCGGCGATTATTACGCCCCCGGTCATCCGCGCCCGGATAAAGGACTGGCGGTTGCCCGTATGATCGAGCATATCACCTATCTGTGCGAAGAATCCATGCAGAACAAGTTCGGCCGCAGTCTGCGGGGTCGTCAGCAGGTGGGATACGATTTCCAGATCAATTTTGAAGTGGAGAGCTATCTCCGTTATCATGGAGAGACTTTCACACATCGTTTTGACGCGAATTCACTTCTCTATGTGACCAAGGCCATTGACTACTTTGACATCGGGGACGGTTATTCTTCATTGGATGAAGCCCTGAAACGGATCAAGGCGCGTGTCCTCATTGCCAGCTATTCCTCGGACTGGCTCTTCCCGCCTGTGCAGTCGGTGAGTCTGGCCAGTGCGATGCTTCGCAACGGGATAGATACGACTTATGTGGAGATCGAGAGCAACTACGGACATGACTCTTTCCTGCTCGAAGTAGAGAAACTGAGCGAATTGACCCGTGATTTCCTGGAATCGGCCTCGCATCATGAAGTCAGCGAAACGGCAAAGATCCAGAGTCAGTTACAAGATAAGCGTCAGGATC
>JAFZAR010000164.1 GCA_017557085.1 Verrucomicrobiota bacterium
AAAACCACTCTTCTTGTGAGAAACGGCAACGCCCCGATTTGCCAGCCAAGACCGGCACTGACAGACATTTATCTTCATAAATTATAAATCAATCTTATAGCAGACATATTTATGCCAACGGATGCCGACACGACATGCCATGAGTTAGACGAATCAGCGGGTAATATTATTCAGCACTACGCTGAAAATAATGGATAAATACGAAAAATAAAAAAAGTGAAGATTTACTCTTCACTTCCTCTCCTCTCCGGAATGGTGGAGCCGAGGAGGATCGAACTCCTGACCCCCACAATGCCATTGTGGTGCTCTACCAACTGAGCTACGACCCCATTCCGAACCGCTATCGCGCTTTCGCCGTTATGGCGACCCTACCGGGACTCGAACCCGGGTTATCACCGTGAAAGGGTGGTGTCCTAACCGCTAGACCATAGGGTCAGCGCAACGGGGAAGGACTCTACCAGATTCCCGTATCTTTGCAACACTAAATTGAAAAAAACTCTCTTTTTTTCACAAAAACATCTTTTTTCTCCCTTTTGCGGGCTTTTTCATTGATATCTCCGAGCGGATACACTATTCTTTTCTCAGTTAGTTGTGCTTACATCATGAAAACAACATCTTCAATCAATCGCAGAACGTTCCTGAAGACATCTGCCGCTGCGGCAGTCGGAGCAGCTTTTTTAAACACTCAATCCTCTTTCGCTGAGGATTCTAACGAAAAAACTGTCCGCACTGCGACAGATCAGGTCACTCTGGGCAACACAGGGATCAAGCTCAGTCGTCTCGGCTTTGGCGCAGGCACAAACAGTGGTCAGGTTCAGAGAGACCTGGGACATGAAGAATTCAACAAGCTCATCCACTATGCTTATGAACGCGGGATCACTTATTATGACACCGCGGAATCCTATCAGACACACACCTGGCTGAGGGAAGCACTCCAAGGCATTCCCCGTGAAAAACTTTTTATTCAAACTAAGATTCCCGGCGGAGTAAGAACTACGGACGAAACTCTTGAACGCGTGGAGCGTTATCTAAAAGAGCTGGGAACAGATTATATTGATTCCCTTCTCATCCATTGTCAGGTAGCTCATGACTGGGATGAAAAGATGAAGCCTGTCATGGAAGGGCTTGAAAAAGCCAAGGAAAAGAAGATGATCCGGGTTCACGGTATCTCTTCGCACAGTCTTCCGGCTATCCGCAGAGCGATTGCTTGTGACTGGTGCCGGACCATGCTGGTTCGAGTCAATCCGTTAGGTCATCAGACAGATTCAGAATCTGAACAATGGAATGCTCAAAGCTCCCCGGAGTTCATCCCTAACCTGCTTTATTTGTTGCAGAAAGCCTCTGCCAAAGGCAAAGGAGTAATTGCAATGAAACTAGTAGGCAACGGTGACTTCAAAAATCCAGCCGACCGTGAGAAGACGATGCGCTTCGTGATGAATATCCCTGATATCAACGCGGCAGTCATTGGCTTCAAGAGCACTGCGGAAGTGGATGAATCCATCGAGCGCATGAATAATGCCCTCAAAGAAGCCCGAGTCGATTAAGCCGGCATTGCAGGAGACAAGTCATAAAACTTGTCTCTATAGAAAAATATCCTAAACTATAAGCGGTGACCGCAATGCGCTTGCGTCCCGCTTATGTTTTTATATCAAAGCCGTTTCTGACGGATACATGGAATCTCAACAGAGAAAAAAAGAATGGGTGGATTATGCCAGACAGGAAATCCTGCGGCAGTGGAGGCACTTTGATGAAGATGCGCTTCGGAATAACTTTCCACGCTATACGACACCCGCTCTTGTTTTACCCGCTCTTTTGGAAAGGCAAAAGATAGACCTCAACGGCCAAAAAGAACACCAGCAGTTGATCTTTGTTTGGGAACAATCCATGGATCCTGAGATCCGGGCACACGCTCATCCCGAAAGACTTTCCAATGGAACTCTTTTTATCAGTGTGGAGAACAACACTTGGTTATCTGAGATCGTTCGCTTTCGTCGAAATGATATTCTCAAGCGTCTTCAAGCCTGTTTGGGCAGAGATTCTATAAAAAAGCTTTCATTTAAAGTATGTTAAACATCCCGACACTATGAATATCGATGATCCTTCATCTTCCGAAAAAACTTCCTTCTCCGAATCATTAGCCAATCTGGAATTCCCCGGCTGGTCTTCGGTCATTGTTCCAGACCTCTGGCAGCAGCAGGCCATCACGGCTCTGAAGGAAGGAAAGGATGTTGTCGTACAAGCTCCTACAGGTGCCGGAAAAACTTTTATTTTTGAAAACTGGTCTCGATTGGGCAAAAACTCAAGTCAGGCCATTTATACTGTCCCGACTCGGGCTCTGGCCAATGATAAGCTGGCTGAATGGCGCGCCCGCGGATGGAATGTCGGGATCGCTACCGGGGATCTTTCTGAGAACTTAGACGCTCCCATCATCGTTGCCACATTGGAAACTCAAAAGCTGAGACTCATCCGCGGAGAAGGCCCGGCACTCATGGTCGTGGATGAATATCAGATGATCCGAGACACAGACCGTGGTTTGAACTATGAACTGGCTCTGGCAATGGCACCTCCACATACACAACTGCTGTTGCTCAGCGGCAGTGTGGCCAATCCGCAGGACATCGTCAAATGGTTCTCCCAGCTGGGACGTGATGCCGTGCTTGTCAAAACAACTCATCGGCCTGTTCCTTTGGAAGAAGTTCTGATCGAAAATCTTCAATATCATGTTCCCTCAAATATCCGGGGATTCTGGCCGCGCATCGCTGCCAAAGCACTCGCGGAAGACTTGGGTCCCCTGCTGATTTTCGCTCCCCGAAGAACAGAAGCGGAAAAACTGGCAGCCGAGATCGCTCGTTATCTGCCGAATCCCAATCCGCTCAAACTCACACCCGAACAGCGCAAATGTGTGGGTGAGACCATCGCGAAGATGCTCAAGTCGAGAGTCTGTTTCCATCACAGCGGTTTGAGCTATGCCGCGCGCGCCGGTGTTATTGAACCGCTGACAAAAGCAGGACAACTGCGTGTGGTGGTAGCGACTATGGGACTTGCCGCCGGGATCAACTTTTCTCTGCGCACCGTGGCTCTAGCCGCGGATTCCTACCGAAGAGGCGGCATCGAATACGCCATCCGTCCGGATGAAATTCTGCAAATGTTCGGAAGAGCCGGCCGCCGTGGAATAGATAAAACCGGTTATGTCCTGACTTCAGAAAAAGGCGTAAGACTCAAGGAAGGCTATTCCTGCCATCTCAGCCGCAGTAAATCTATTGACTGGAGTGCGCTGCTGACAGTAATGCAGGCCGCGGTTGATATCGGCAAGGAACCGTTTTCCGAGGCGATGCGGGTACAAAAGCGGCTTTTCACGGCAAACCTGGTTCCGCTGGGAATCGAGGAATCCATCAAAAGCCCCAATATGCCTTGCGGACTGATCACCGACACGGAAAGAGCCCGTTTCATCCGCAAGCCTGTCCATGAAATTTTCAACAGTCAGGGACAATGGCAAAAGGCTCCGCTCACCAAGGAATGCCCGCTGAAAGATATTTTTGTAACTCAAAAGGCCAAAGATCTCCCCAAAGGACAATGGGCTCCGGCTCTGACAGAAGACGGGAAACCTGTTCTCCTGCCGGCTCTGACCCAGCGTTCCGCTGTCGAGAAAGTGGGGATCGGTCTTCTGTGCGATATTATCGTTCCTGATGTCCCATCTGCTGAGGAATCGACTGAAATCCAAGAGGAAGAAGCCGAAACCCCATCGGTGTCGGAAGAAGAAAAACAGCCTAAGAAGGGTAAACAAAAGACCAAAACGATTTTAGGACGTGTTCTGACTCTGGCGGAAGTCTATCCCGAAGAAAACATATATCTGGTCAAATACATCCGCCGGCTCATCAACTGGAGCGGCCGTCACGTTGCTCCCAACAGTTGGAAAAATCGTGTCGTTCCTCGCATTAAAGAGGCCTTCAAACAGCAGAAAACACGTTTGATCAAGATTGAACGACGCACCAATAAATACGTCGCGTATCTGGATATCAGCGAAATGACTCTGAGCTGTCATGTGGATGAACACGGAGTAGCGCTGTACAAGCCGGCTTCACGGGAATCTTATCCGGAAAAATGTAAAAACTGCCCACAGATCCCTGTCTGTAAGAAACAGTCCACCTCTCCCGGAGCGGTTCTGAATTGGCTGCGGCTGGGCCTGATCACTGCAGAAGGGAAACCAACTTTGCGCGGACGCATTGCCAGTTTCTTTTCCACCGGCGGCGGTCTCGCGATCGCCGCGGCGATCGAGGATGAAGAATATCCTCTCAATGAACTCCTTTACGATTTGGCCAATCTGGACGCAGGCTTCCGTTTTGCCGGAGACGAAAACCGCTGGGGTGGTCGTCTGGCTTATGTCTGCAAGAAGACATACAACGGCCAATCCGCTCCCGGTTATTTGGAACACGGAGTCCCGCCGGAATACGGCTTCGGTGCCAGCGAGGTGATTGCCGCCATTCATAAGAATCCGGAGATCAAGGCACAATTCACCACTCCAACTTTGGGCGTGGGTGATATTGACCGTATCATCATCGAGTGGCGAAGCCGTATGCGCCAGGTCGCACATTCTTCTGAACTCAATAACGAACGCTGGAACGCTTTCAAAAAACTTTGTAAAGAAACACTGAATGAAGTGGAATCCCCCACTCTGACGGATCTGCCGCCGCTGGAATTCTCCCAGACTCGCAGAATGGAACATACCCTCATTCTGAGAAAACATTAGAAACTCTATCACTCTTTGAATAAATAATTTATATGTTGATTTACTTTGCTGGGATTTGTGGAACGGCTATGGCTTCCGCCGCGGTCGCTTTGAAACAAAAGGGCTATCAGATCATGGGCTCCGACACAAACATCTATCCGCCAATGTCGGATTTTCTCATTGCCAACGGCATCGAGATCCTGCCCGGTTATCGCGAGGAGAATCTCAAGAAAATCAAACCGGATCTGGTTGTGATCGGCAACGCTCTTTCCAGAGGCAACCCGGAAGTTGAGTACGTCCTGAACCAGCGCTGGAATTTCAGCTCGCTGCCGGAGCTGCTCAAAAACTATTTCATTCGGGGCAAACGCTCTCTTGTCGTCTGCGGCACTCACGGCAAAACCACGACCACCTCGCTTCTGACCTGGGTCTTTGAGCATAACGGTTTCAATCCCAGTTATCTGATTGGAGGCATTCCCACCAATCTAAGTCAGGGGGCCCGTTTCACGGATAGTCCGTGGTTCATCATCGAAGGCGACGAATACGACACCGCTTTCTTCGACAAGCGCAGCAAGTTCATCCACTATTGTCCGGAAGTCGCTATCCTGAACAATCTGGAATTCGACCACGCCGATATTTTTGAGAACTTGTCCATGGTCAAAAAGACTTTCCGTCACCTAATCAACACCGTGCCGGGCAATGGTCTTGTCCTCTTCAACGGCGACGATGCCAATCTGCGGGAGATCACGAACGGAGTTACCTTCTGCCCGACACGTTCCTTTGGATTGACGGAAAACTGCCAAAATATCGCCAGGAATTGTGCCTATACCGATCACGGCTCCAGTTTTGAACTGAATGGCATCACCTATTCCATTCCCATGACAGGCGAGCTGAATGTACGTAATGCTCTGGCCGTAACTTCCTGCGCGCTCCACTGCGGTCTTTCACCGGAACAGATCCAGTCCGCGTTCAACACTTTCAAGGGCATCCGCCGCCGTATGGAAGTGGTCGGCACAAAATCCGGAATCACCGTCATAGACGATTTTGGGCATCATCCTACCGCTATCATCCAGACTCTGGCAGCCCTGCGCAAACGCTATCCCGGACAACGGATATGGGCCGCCTTTGAACCACGATCCAATACCACTCGCCGGAATGTTTTTCAAAAAGAACTGGCTCAGGCTCTGGGACAAAGCAATGGAGCTGTCATCAGCGCCGTAGCCAGAGAAAACCTGCTGTCCAAAGAAGAACGGCTGGATGTGAATAAACTGGTCGAAGATATCCGCTCCGATTTTCATATCCCCGCTGCTCATTTTGACGAAATAGACCAAATCGTCAAATGGCTCACCTCCCAAGCCAAAGAAGGCGACATCATCTGCGCCTTCAGCAACGGCAAATTCGGAGGCATCCATCACCTCCTTTTAGAAAATCTGTGATTTCTGGATGCCCCACCCTATCCCTGAAATATGTCCCGCAGGAGCCAGCGGAAGCGGAGCCAATAGTTCTTTAGTTTCCGGCTGGGGTATCTGGCGGTCCATCTCTTTAACATCCAGGGATCTGTGCCGGCAAAATTGACTCCACGCTCAACGGTGCAGGCTGTTTGATAACCGGCTTCGCGAACACATTCCACCACAGCCGGGGAAAGATCCCCGTAAGGATAACAGAAATGGTTGACGGGAACTCCAAACTTATCCTCTAAAAGTGCCTTGCTGCGATAGACTTCATTTTTGACCTCCTCCGGTGATAAACGGCTGAGATGGGAATGTGAAAGTGTGTGAGATCCAATGAGTTGACCTTCCTGCAACCACTCCCGTATCTGCACCTCATCCATCAGTCGCTCCTCCGCCTCGCCCAGCGCCGCATCCCAGGTGTTGGTCTGACCGATCATTCCGGCAATCACAAACAAGACCGCTTTCCCTTTTTCCTCTTTCAGAGCATCCAAAGCGTACCGAAAAACATTCTCATAAGCGTCATCAAACGTGATAACGACCCGGTCATTGGGTACTCTCACCAACCGTGCATCCTCTGGTGAAGCAAAACAGAATCCATTGTTTTTCAACTCTTTAAGATGATTTCGGAAGGTGCGTTCGCTCAGATACAGACCTTTCAGCCGGGCTCCGCGGGGACGTGGCCCGATCTTGTGATAGGTCAAAATGGGCAATCCTTTGCGGAACAACTGCTTAAATGGACGGATGCCGGAATAATATTCAGGAAAGTCTAGCATAACTTCACCGGCACAAGGATTCCATTTTTATCGGCAGAGCTCAAGTTTTGAATGATTTCTTTTATTTTGGAGGCCTATTCCACAAATTTATTCAGTTTTTTTGAAAAAAGTCTGGATATGAAACGGCTTCTGAAGTATCATCGCTGACGTATGAAGTTTTAACGCAAGTATTGACTTCTGACAGAAAAAGAAGTTATACGAGCACAAATACAGGAATAAGATAAGAATATGAAGAAGATGGATGTATCACGTCGTCAATTTATCAAGAGCTCTTCCGTACTGGCTGCCGGTGCGATGGTTGCTCCTTACGTTGTTACCAGCCACGCGGCTCCGGTAAGTGATCTGAAGGTCCGTATCGGCCTTGTCGGTTGCGGTGGCCGTGGTCAGGGTGCCACATGGGATGCCATCAACGCCGCCAAAGAACACGGCATCAAGGACTGCAAAGTCGTTGTCGTGGGTGACGTTTTTGAAGAAAAAGCTAAAGGCTTCGCCGCCAATGAAAACATCAAGGCCGCTTATGAATTCGGCTTTGACGCATACAAGAAGGTCATTGACAATCCTGAAGTCAACTATGTGATCCTGGCAACTCCTCCGGGATTCCGTGCCATGCACTTTGCTTATGTCACTGAAAAGGGCAAGAACTGCTTCACCGAAAAACCGGTGTGCGTTGATTCCGCTACAGCTCGTATCTTCCTCAAAGCCGCGGAAGAATCTGTCAAGAAGGGCATGAAAGTCGTCGCCGGCACACAGCGCCGTCACCAGCAGGGTTATCAGGAAACCATCGCCCAGATCCAAATGGGTGCCATCGGTGAAGTCCTGGATATGCGCTGCTACTGGAATCAGGGTGCGATCTGGAACTATCCGTGGGACATCAACAAGTCCGACATGGAAAACCAGCTCCGCAACTGGTACCACTATCTGTGGCTGTGCGGTGATCACATTGTTGAACAGCACGTTCACAATGTTGACGTTTGCAACTGGGTCAAAGGCACACACCCTGTCCGCGCTTACGGTATGGGCGGCTGCGAAGCCCTGAAGGGACCGAATCAAATTTGGGATCACTTTGCTGTGGAATATGAATACGCGGATGGTACCCGTATGTACAGCCAATGCCGTCAGATCGACAACACCGACGCCAACGTCAGTGAATATGTGGTTGGCACCAATGGTTCCTCCAATCCGAGCGGCAACATTACCTTCAAGAATGGTAAAGTGTGGCGCGCCAACCAGGGCCGCAATCCTTATGTCCAGGAGCACATGGATCTGATGACCGCTATCGCCGAAAACAAGAAGGTGAACGAGGCCAAACAGGTTGCCGAAAGCTGC
Source organism: Verrucomicrobiota bacterium (assembly GCA_017557085.1). Taxonomy (GTDB): domain Bacteria; phylum Verrucomicrobiota; class Verrucomicrobiia; order Limisphaerales; family UBA1412; genus UBA1412. The sequence continues at coordinate 8,274 of JAFZAR010000164.1, forward strand.
ATCACCGCCATTATGGGCCGTGAATCCGCTTACTCCGGCCGTAAGGTCACATGGGAAGACATCATCGAAGGTTCTCAAGAACTCATGCCTGAGAATCTGGTGGATATGAATTCTCCCATCAAACCTTGGAAGAAACCCGAAACCGTTAGCTACGAACTGTCTGAATAGTCAGCAACCGGTTAGGAACTAACCATTTAAACAAAACCGATCGTCTTAAAGACGGTCGGTTTTGTTTTTGTTTTTACGGGAAATGGTAAAACTAATTGGCCCAGTGGAGTTTCTCCCGGAGAGTATTGAAGAAAGAAGTTCCCCTGAAGTGGATCAGCGAAATGGTACGTTCACTGCGCATAAAGGAAATGGAATCTCCTGTATTCAGTGCAAAATGTTTTTGGCCGTCTGCCGCCAGAATCGTCTGCAACTTCTCAGAAAGTACACTGACAGAGATCGTTGAACAGTCATTGACTACCACGGTACGATTCTGGAAAGAATGAGGACATATCGGCGTGATTGAAAACACGTTAGCATTTGGTGTGATAATTCCCCCACCTGAAGCCAATGAATAAGCCGTGGAACCTGTCGGGGTCG
>JAFZAR010000165.1 GCA_017557085.1 Verrucomicrobiota bacterium
GGATCTCTTTATAACCAGCTAAACCAGACTCCAGTTTTTTCTGCATGAACTGGATACATTCCTCTTTGGACATTTCCTCGTGTCCTGTTCTATTTTCTAGATCTTCTATTTTTTCAAAATCAGCACGGCTTAGTTTTGAATAATCTGGCATTCCTTTCCAGCGCCAGCCATCCATAGCTTTTAATAAAAGACGCATCGTCTCATCTTCGCTATCACTACTGAAAGGACATCCTTCTTTTGCACGGCGAAAAACTTCTTTGAACAAAGGTATGTTCGCAAAGTTCTTCTCCTCATCCACAGCTGGAGGGATGATGTCTTCTATCCAGAGATAAGTTTTCTCCAGATTGGAAGCCGCTGTCTGATTCTTTGCTTCGCATTCCTTTACATAACGCTCCCAGGCTTTGCGGCCGCTGAAGTTCTCAATCACATAGAACAAAGCAATGACCACACCCAGCAGACAGACAATGCTTAACCAAGCCAAACAGATTTTTTTCCAAACTTTCATACTCTTCATAATTCAGTCCTTTTTTGATCTGAAACCAGATCGCGTTCATTGTGCTGATAATGGGTATTCTTTACTTTAATGTCAAGAGCAAAAAGAAAAAAAAAAAAAATAACACAGAAAAATAAATCCCTGCGTTACTTTATGTTATATCGTATAAAAATTTTATTAAATCGCGACTTTTCTATTTTTCCTCACTGATCTTTTCGCGGGTGATTTCCCAAACCCAATCTTTATAATACAGTAATGCATCATATTTTTGATATAAAAGACGTACTCCCTCGTTATCTTTTTTATCCCATCCGACAGACCAGAGAAGATATCCGGTATCTGTCGTGCGGTACCGCAAAACCTCTCCATCCATACAGTCATGCGGAAGTTCTTCTTTAGGGAACAGTTCGCCTAAGTCCTCCAATGAATCCGGATACTTTTTATTTTCCAGACGATAACGCTCCAACGCACAGGCAACTCGCGCCGCATCTATACCAAATTGAGCCTTCAGAATCTTATCAACACCATAAACTCCAAGGTGAGCCGAATATTCCATCGCCCACTTAGGCACTCCTTTGACATTCAATTCATTGGCAAAATTCAGTAATGACCTATCTACATTATAATATCTATCCTCTGCGTCAAATTCTGACAGGATCTGATCTATGCGTTTATTGCACGCCAGCCATATCCGGTAACTCCAACCAGTCGGGATAAGCCTTTTAATACATTCATACGGGAAATTATCCATAAATGTTATTTCAGGATCTTTAGCAAAGAAACCGTGAGGATCTTGTTTAAGTGCATTGTTTATAAAAGTTCTCTCCGCTACCATTGCCATTCTCAGATTTGTCCTGATATTCCATTTCTTTAACCTTTTCTGGATCTGTTCCAACTGTTCCGGAGTCCAGAAATCCGATTCGATCCCCTCCCAAATGATGTTCAGCGCTTTCTCATAGATTACGCCTTTATACACGACATCCATCATCATCCGTCCTTGTGACAAAGTATCCCCCAAATCCATTATGAAAAAAAGATCTTCCAATGCCTCGTTATTCTGCCCTAATGACTGTTTGATAAGAGCCCTCATTAAAGCCACTGTCGAAATGCTCCTGAGAACACCAAGATGTGGCAGTATAGCCATATATCCTTTCTCATACTCAACAGGATAACGGCATTGCGGATATTCATTTAAAGCTTTTCGGATATTCTCGTATCCAACCAGACCGGGTTCCATCTTTTCCTGTAAAAACGAAATACATTCCTCTTTTGGAATATCTTCATAACCATGAGCTTGAGTATATTTTTGTATCCTCTTCAAATCAGCACGGCGTACTTTCGTATAATCAGGCTCACCCAACCAGTACCAGTAATACCCGCGGCTCCTCAATAAAAGTCTCCAAATTTCCAATGACTCATCCAAATCTTTATTCTCGTCACTGTTGATATCAGGAAGTCCCTCCTTGGCACGGCGAAAAACCTCCTTGAACAAAGGTATGTTCGCGAAGTTCTTCTCCTCATCCACTGCGGGAGGGATGATGTCTTCTATCCAGAGATAAGTTTTCTCTAGCTCGGAAGCTGCTGTCTGATTCTTCGTTTCGCATTCCTTCACATAACGCTCCCAGGCTTTGCGTCCGCTGATATTCTCTATCACATAGAACAGAGCAATGACTATAACCAACAGACAGGTAATGTTTAACCAAATCCAACAGATTTTTTTCCAAATTCTCTTGTTCATCATATTAGTTCCTTTTTGATCCGCAAGCAGATCTATGTTCGTGCGGTCATAATGACCATTCATTACTTTAACGTCAAGGCTAAAAAAGAAAAGCGGTACAAAATTTTAACATTCTGTACCGCTTGATATTATTTTATAAAAGAACTCTATTGAGCTTCGATATCCGCGTGATATTCCTGGATGGACTTGATCACATGTTTGCCATGCTTCATCTCGGCCACACCCAGCGCGGAGGCATAAGCCGCCGCGGTCGTCGTAATGTAAGGCACCTTCAGCCTCACCGCGATCCGGCGGATCGTTCCATCATCATCCTGGCTCTTCTTGCCCAGCGGTGTATTGATAATGAGCTGGATCTGTTTGCTCATGACTTCATCTGCCACATTAGGACGCTGCTGAGAATGGATCTTGTGAGTCAAGACACACTTCACTCCATTTTCCTGCAGGAACTTGTAAGTTCCCTCCGTGGCTTTGATCTGAAAACCAACCTCTTGGAACTTCTTGGCCGCGCGCAGAATATCCGGCTTGTCGCGGTCTGCCACCGAGATAAAGACAGTACCCTCTCTGGGCAGAGGCGGCTGAGCAGCTTCTTCCGCTTTGAAATAGGCCATTCCAAAACTGGATGCCAACCCCAGTACCTCACCTGTGGAACGCATTTCGGGTCCCAGCAGAGGATCGACCTCCGGAAACATCGGGAACGGGATCACAGCCTCTTTCACACC
>JAFZAR010000166.1 GCA_017557085.1 Verrucomicrobiota bacterium
GCGTTTCGTAGAAAGAATAAGCCCAGACACAGAAAATGCCAGCCAGACTCAGCCCCAGCGTCCAGAGACAGCGGCCGCGTGAGGGGATGATCTCAAAAATACCGATGTGGGCTGTTGCCAGTCCGTAAAGTGTTGGGAAAAAGTCGGAAAAGATGCGCTTGAGAATGTGGAGAGCGTCGTCCAGCGTCTGCGCCCGGAAAAAGACCCAGGCCAGATTGATGAAGCTCCACGTATAGAGCCAGCCGATGATCCGTTCCGTGCGAGAGTGCTTTTCCTTCTTGATATGGAGCAGTTTCTCCACGATCAGGATCAGACCGTTCACACCGCCCCAGATGGCGAAAGTCCAGTTGGCACCGTGCCAGATGCCGCTGACCAGAAAGGTGATAAAGAGATTGAAACAGGAGCGTGCCTGACCGCATCGGCTGCCGCCCAGGGGAATATAAAGATAATCCCGGAACCAGAAAGAAAGGGAGATATGCCACCGGCGCCAGAATTCCGTGACCGATTTGGAGAAATAGGGCTGGTTGAAGTTGCGGACCAGCTCGATGCCCAGGATGCGTGCCGTGCCTCTGGCGATCGTCGTGTAGCCGTTAAAATCGCAGTAGATCTGCATCCCGAAGAGGAATGTCCCCAGCAGCAGGAAAAGGCCGTTGGCCGTTTCTCCGCGGCTGTAAACCTCATCCACCACAAAAGCGATGTTGTCCGCCACAAAAACCTTCATGAAAAGACCGGCCGCCATCAGCCGAAGTCCCTGAACGATACGCTGATAGTCGAAGGAAAAGTCCTGCTTGATCTGATCCAGCAGCTGGGAGGCGCGCTCGATGGGGCCGGCTACCAGCTGGGGGAAGAAGGAAATGAAAAGACTATAGGAAAGCAGATCACGTTCGGCTTTCTGGTCGCTGCGCCATACATCCACCAGATAGGCAACGGCTTGGAAAGTGTAGAACGAGATCCCGATGGGCAGACCGATGCGGTCGGCTCCCATCTGGCGGTAGAAATCCGGACCTATCTGACTGCACAGGAACGGCCAGTACTTGTAAAAGAGCAGGGGAAGAAAGGTCAGCGTGATAATGCCGCCCAGCAGAGCGCGGTTCTTGTGCCGCTCTACCACAAAGCCGCAGCCGTAAGTGTACAGGATCAGCAGACAGAACAGGGGGATGTATTCCAAACTGCCCCAGGCATAAAAGAAGAGACTGGCCGCCAGCAGTACCGCCTGACGCACACGGCCGCGTGACGCAAAAGCGCACACCGTCGTGACCGCGAACAGAATCAGAAACTCAAATGTATGGAACAGCATCTGTCAGTGGAGGATTTTCGTTGAACGTCGCGTATCCCCGAACGCCTGAGACATACTATCTGATTTTCGGCCGGGGTTCCATAAAATAGAGTTTTGCGGATGAAGTTGAAAAATGCCTTGCGGCTTTGGGAATAGACCGATAAAATATCCCCTGACGGTAGCAAGAGTCTGGCGGCTTCCCGTGTCGGGAAACGAAAAGGCTCTGTAAGAAAGTATTTTAAGTTAAAAAATCATTATGTCTAAAAGACCCTTAAATGTAGGTTTGATCGGCGGCGGTAAGGGAGCGTTCATTGCTCAGCCCCATCAGAAAGCTATTCACTTTGACGGTACCCGCCGCGTTGTCGCGGGCGCACTCTTCCCGGATCCGCAGATCGCGATGGAAGAAGCCGCCAACTGGCCGTATCCCATCAAGGGATATGAGTCCTATGATGCCATGATCGAGGCTCAGAAGAATCTCCCTCTGGGCGAGAGACTGGACTATGTGGTGATCGTGACCCCGAATCACGTCCATTTTGACCCGGCATACAAAGCCCTCCAGGCCGGCATCCCCGTGCTTTGCGAGAAACCTCTGACCCTGAATCTGGAAGAATCCGAGAAGCTGGTCCGTCTGGCTGAAGAAAAGAACATCCCCTTCTGCGTGGCTCACACCTATCTGGGACACTGGACGAGCCGTTTTGCCCGTCACATCGTGACAAGCGGTCTGCTGGGCAACATCCGCTGGGTGGATTCCTCCTATATCCAGGGCTGGCTGGCCAAGCCGCTGAATGTCTGGAGATGCAATCCTAAGACCTCCGGCCGCAGCTGCTGCGGTGGCGACATCGGAACACATGCTCTGATGCAGCTCCGTTACGTGACCGGTCTGGACGTGACCGAAGTTTCTGCCCATCTGGAAAAGATGGTGGAAGGCCGTCCTCTGGATGATCACTTCACCGCTTATTGCAAACTGAGCAACGGCAACGGCCGCGCTCTGGTCCGCGCTTCTCAGATCGCCATCGGTCACAAGAACGACCTCGGTATCGAAATCAACGGTGACAAGGGCACCCTCGTCTGGAAACAGGAAGAGCCCGAATGCCTGAAGATCTATCTCGACGGTCAGCCTGATCGTATCTACTGGCGCAACAACGGCATCACCGCCAACGACGGATTCCTGAAAGATCTGCCGGCGGACCTGATGGCCGAGCCGACCATCCCCAGCGGTCACCCCGAAGCTTTCCATGATGCTTACGCCCGTCTGCATCGCTGCTTTGAGGCCGATGTCCGCGCTTTCGAGGAAGGCAAGCCCTTCAAATGCGACGGCAGCAAGTATGCCAACGTGCGCGACGGCTACATGGGCATGGCCTTTGTCTATGCTTGTGTGGACAGCTCCGATGCCAACGGTGCCTGGACTCCGGTCAAAATGCTCAAGTAAAGCATTAGCCGCATAACGAAACAAAAAATCCCTCGGAACATCCGGGGGATTTTTTTTGGAATGTTGCAAAATGGGTTATTTGGAACGTGTCCTCTTGACGCGGAGGAGGGCGATGGACTGGGCCAGGGCGCTTTGGGCGGCGGCGATCTCTTCGGCGCTGAGTTTTTGCTGGAGGCGGGCTTCCGCTTGTTTCTTGGCCAGTTCCACCTGGGCTTCGTCAATATCCGCGGCGGCGACCGCCATATCGGTCAGGATGGTGACTCTGGAGGAAGTCACTTCCACAAAACCGTCACCTACAGCCAGAAAAAGTGTTTTCCCGTTTTGCTGGACGGTCAGTTCTCCGGCGACGATCTGAGAGGCCAGGGCGATGTGACCGGGCAGGATGCCCATTTCACCTTCGCGTCCGGGCAGGGTCACGGAATCGATATCCCCTTCCCAGTGGATGCCTTCAGGTGTCACGATTTTAAGATGCAGTCCGGTGGCCATGTCGCGAGGTGTTGAGACGGTTATTTCTTGTTTTCGTAGATCTCGTCAATGGTGCCCTTGAGCATGAAGTTGCCTTCGGGAACATCGTCATGTTTGCCTTCCAGGATCTCTTTGAAGCCGCGGACGGTCTCTTCCACGGGAACCTGTTGTCCGGGAGTGCCGGTAAAGACTTCCGCCACGGTAAAGGACTGACTGAGGAAGCGCTGGATCTTACGGGCGCGGCTGACGGTGAGTTTGTCTTCATCGCTGAGTTCATCCATACCCAGAATGGCGATGATGTCCTGCAGGTCTTTGTAGCGCTGGAGCACTTTCTGGACATTGCGCGCGACATCGTAGTGTTCCTGTCCGACGATCTCCGGAGCCAGAGCTTTGGAGCCGGAGGCCAGAGGATCCACGGCAGGGTAGATGCCCATTTCCGCGATGGAGCGTTCCAGCACGACGGTCGCGTCCAAGTGAGCGAATGTGGTGGCCGGAGCCGGATCCGTCAAGTCATCGGCGGGCACATAGACCGCCTGGAAAGAAGTAATAGAGCCTTTCTTGGTGGAGGTGATGCGTTCCTGCAGTTCACCCATTTCCGTGGCCAGAGTCGGCTGGTAGCCCACGGCGCTGGGAGTACGTCCCAACAGAGCGGAGACTTCGGAACCTGCCTGAGAGAAACGGAAGATGTTGTCCACGAACAGCAGCACGTCCTGATTGCGTTCATCACGGTAGTATTCGGCCACGGAGAGACCGGACAGAGCCACGCGGAGACGAGCTCCCGGCGGTTCGTTCATCTGGCCGTAAACCAGGGCGATACGGGATTTATCCATCTCTTTGAGATTGATCACGCCCGCTTCTGCCATTTCATGGTAAAGGTCGTTGCCTTCGCGTGTACGTTCACCCACGCCCGCGAAAACAGAGTAGCCGCCGTGCAGTTTGGCAATGTTGTTGATCAGCTCCATGATCAAAACGGTCTTGCCGACACCGGCACCGCCGAACGCTCCGACTTTGCCGCCTTTGAGGAAGGGGCAGATCAGGTCAATGACCTTGATGCCGGTCGTCAGGATCTGCGGAGAGGTGGTCTGATCCACCAGTTCCGGAGGATGGCGGTGGATGGGGTTGCGTTTTTCGGGAGTGATGGGAGTGCCTTCGTCCACCAGGTCGCCGGTGACGTTGAAGATACGTCCCAGCACGCAATCACCCACGGGCATGGAAATAGGAGCGCCGGTGTCAATGACTTCGTAGCCGCGCTTGAGACCTTCCACACCCGACATCGCAACGGTGCGGACCCACTTGCCGCCGAGGTGCTGCTGGACTTCCAGCGTCAGCGAATTGGCTTTGCCGTTGACGGTGAAGTCCACCTTCAGAGCGTCATAAATGCGCGGAAGTTTTTCCGTGAATTCTACGTCCACGACTGGACCGATAATCTGAACTATTTTGCCTTTATTCATGGGTGAAAATCTTGTTTATGATAGGGATGAGGTCGCGGAGGCGATCTCCAGTAATTGATTGGTAATGCCTGTCTGGCGGAGTTTGTTGTAATGGATAGTCAATTCCTTGATGAGCGAGTTGGCGTTGTCCGTGGCGCTCTTCATGGAGACCATGCGCGCGCTGAATTCGCAAGCTTTAGCTTCCAGCAGAACGTGATAGACTATCGTATTGAGATAATGCGGTAAAAGAGCGCTGAAAAGGACTTTGGGCGAAGGTTCAAAAAGGATGTCAGAATGCTGGTTTTCCGGGGTATCCTCATCATCCACAGAGTACTCCTTGTCGGTGACGGGCTTGAGTTCCGTCAGCGGCAGGAGTGCCTGAGTCGTGGGGGTCTGTGACATCGTGTTTTTGAATTTCGGGTAGATGATACTGACTTTGTCCACCTTGCCTTCCAGAAACAGTTCCGCGGCCATCTTGACAATGGAACGTGCTTCGGAGTACTGAGGAGTGTCGTGGAAGGTGAATTCACCCACCAGCTGACGTTTGGTGCGATGGACGAATTGAGCGCCTTTTCGTCCCGCGGTCAGGAAGACGGTGCTCTCCGGGTTGAAACGGGAGGCTTCGCGGATAAGATTGGTATTCAAACTGCCGCAAAGACCCTTGTCCGTCGTGACCAGGATGACCGCTTCTTTCTGTACCGGTCTGCGGGAATAAAGGGGACTGCAGGAGGAATCGTTTTCCAGCTGTGCGTAGATGGAAACGAGCATATTGTGCAGCATGTGCGAATAGGGACGACTATTCAAAGCGGCCTGCTGAGAACGGCGCATCTTGGCCGCGGCCACCATTTGCATGGCCTTGGTGATCTGCGCTGTGCTCTTGACGGATTTGATCCTCCGCCGTATATCCCTCATGCTTGCCATATTAAAACCTTATGCTTTCCAGGTCTCTCTGAAGGAAGTTGCCACTGTCTTGATCTCCGCGATCAGAGCATCATCCAACTTCTTCTGATCGCCGATCTTCTTCAGCAGGGGAGCCTTCTGCAGGGTAAGATGTTCGGTAAAATCTGCCGCGAACTTGCGGATGTTGTCCACAGCGATGTCATCCATGATGCCGTTCTGGACGGACCAGAGCAGGACCACCTGGATCTCGACCGGCATGGGAACGTGCTGTCCCTGTTTGAAGAGCTCGGTGATGCGCTTGCCGCGTTCCAGACGGGCCGTGGTCTGCGCGTCCAGGTCGGAGCCGAACTGCGCGAAGGCCGCCAGCTCACGGAATTGTGCCAGCTCGGTCTTGATCTTGCTGGCCACCTGTTTCATCGCCTTGATCTGAGCGCTGGAACCCACACGGGAAACGGAGATACCCACGGAGATAGCCGGACGCACACCTTGATAGAATAAGTCCGTCTCCAGGAAGATCTGTCCGTCCGTGATGGAAATGACGTTGGTCGGGATGTATGCGGAGACATCGCCCATTTGCGTTTCGATGATGGGCAGAGCGGTCAGAGAACCGCCGCCGTGTTCCGCGTTCATGCGTGCCGCGCGTTCCAGCAGACGGCTGTGCAGATAGAACACATCACCGGGGAAAGCCTCACGGCCGGAAGGACGTTTCAAAATCAGGGAAACCTGGCGGTACGCGTTCGCGTGCTTGGTCAGGTCGTCATAGATGATCAGGGCATCCATCCCGTGATCCATGAACCATTCGCCCATCGCCGCTCCGCAGAAGGGAGCCAGGTACTGTTCCGTAGCGGAATCCGAAGCGCCCGCGACCATCACGATGGTCCAGGGCATAGCGCCCGCTTCTTCCAAAATGCTGATGACATTGGCCACATTGGATTGTTTCTGGCCGATGGCAACATAGATGCAGTACAGCGGACGATATTCCGTATCACCTTCGTCCTGAGCTTTTTTATTCAGACGGGCCTGATTGATGATAGTATCAATGCAGATGGTCGTTTTGCCGGTGGAGCGGTCGCCGATGATCAGCTCGCGCTGTCCGCGTCCGATCGGGATCATCGCGTCAATGGGGATGATGCCGGTCTGGACCGGCTGGTTCACGGACTGACGGGTGATGATGCCGGGAGCGATCTTTTCCACGGGATAGAATTCATCCGTCTTGATATCACCTTTCCCATCAATAGGTTCACCCAAAGTGTTGACGACACGGCCCAGCATGTTTTTGCCCACAGGCACCTGGAGCAGACGGCCCGTTCCATGGACTTCCTGGCCTTCGGAGATCTGTGTGTAGTCGCCCATGAGAATGGCTCCCACGTTGGTCTCTTCCAGGTTCATGGCGATACCTGTGACGCCATTGCCCAGGTCTATCATCTCGTTCATCATCAGGTCATCCAGACCTTCGATCTTGGCCACGCCGTCACCGATCTCGCTGACGATGCCGACATTTTTCTGACGGGCTTCCTGCCGGATATTGGATATCCGGGATTCGATTTCTTGCAATATATTGCTCATGCCATCTAAGTTGCGATTGTCTAAAATGTTTATAAATTTTTACGCTTTGTTCGCGTTCGATTCCAAAAGAGATTCCAAACGGCTCTGGATGGTAGCATCCAGCACTTTCCAGCCGATCTGCACACGAAGCCCTCCCAGTAATTCCGGGATGACCGCGAAGTTGAATTCCAGGGGAAGGCCGGGATGCCGGGCACGGATAGAACGGGTGATCTCCGTCTGCTGCGCTTCATCCAGGGGAGCGGCGCTTTGGACGCAGACGGTGCGTCTGGCCAGTTCCAAACGAGTCCGCTTTTTCAGATGCTCCGCGATCTGTCTCCATCCGCGGGGACGCTCGGAGATCAGCAGCTCGATCGCCTGGAGTACCTTCTGAAAATCCGGCACACCGCTGACACTGCACGCTTTGAAGAGCGAATCGGCCTGGCGCTGTGCTTGTTTGGGAATTCTCATGGTGACTTATTTGGAACTCGTTTCCGCGTTTTGTCCTAACTGGAGAAGTGCCTCCGCGTTCAGGCGTTTTTGATCTTCAGCGGAAAGGGTCCTGCCAATGACTTTGGAGGTGGTTTCCACGACCAGTCGGGAGACTTCGCCCTTCAACTGCTCCAGCATCTTGTCGTAATCGGCGCGGGTCGCTTCTTTCGCTTTGGCGATGATCTCTTCCGCGGCGGTCACGGCTTTCTGCGCTTCTTGTTCGCGCAGCTGCGAGGCGAGTGTACGGGCTTCATCAATAAGCGCTTTGGCTTCTTCGTTCGCTTTAGTCAGGATCTCCTGACGCTGGGACTCGGCTTTCGCCAGTTCCTCTTTAACGCGTTGAGCATCAGCCATGCTTTGGGCGATGCGCTGACGGCGTTCTTCCAGCATCCGGATGATCGGCTTGCTGGCAAAGAACCAGAGGACTGCCGCCACGATGCAGAAGTTGACCGCCTGGGCAATGAACTGGGGCCAGTTCAGGCCGAACCGGGTCGCGGTTTCCGCGGCGGTATTTGCCAAATCGGTGGTGATGCTTCCTATAATCAACAGCTCTTGCATACTCATCCTCCGGGGGACGGTATCCGGCTAGATCCGATCATTCCAGGAATGATACGGAGACGGATCGCTATTTGACCAGGAACAGGGCGAAGAAGACGATACTCTCGGCGAAGGCGATAGCTAAGATAGCCATTACCATCACTTTACCGAAGGCTCCGGGATTGCGGCCTACAGATTCAGAGGCTCCTTTACCAACCAGGCCAATGCCAATGGCGGATCCCAACGCTGCCAGAGCGACGTGAAAACTACCGGTGAGTTCGGCTAATAATGCTGTGATCATATTTTATCTTATTCTTATAGTTGCGGGCAGGCTGTTTACGGCCGGCCCAAAGTGTTTTTGTTAATGCGCGGTGCCCTCCGATTCTTCCGTTGAGCACATCGTCGCGGTAAAGACGGCTGTCAGCAGGGCAAAGACCATCGCCTGCACAAAGCCGACCAAAGTTTCAAGGAAATAAACAGGCAGCGAAGCCAGAATGCCCGTGATCGGTCCCATTTCCATCATCGTCTCCATCATTACCTCGCCCGCGTAGATGTTGCCGTAGAGACGGAACATCAGCGAGATGGGGCGGAAACAGATGGAGATGATCTCCAGGAAGCCGACCAGAAAGAAGATGACGGCCAGGAATGCCAGCAGCGGCCCCGTGATCCCGTCACTTTTCACACCAAAGAGCTCTTTGGCAACACCTTTGGCTCCGTTGAACTTGAAAGCCCAGATCGTCCAGAACAGGAAGAACAGCATCGCCATGGCGCAGGTCATGTTCAGATCCGCGTTGCCGCCGCGCAGCCACGGGATATCCACCATAAAATGACCGGATTCCGTGGTGTGTCCCCAGCCCATGGAGCCGACACCGGGCAGCAGGCTGAACCAGTTCGTGGAGAGAATAAAAAGGAAAATAGCGGAAAAGAACCAGAAGGTAGGACGAACGACCCGTTCTCCCAGAATGCCTTTGAAAAATTCATAAAGGCCCTCGACGATCATTTCCAGGAAGTTCTGAAGTTTGCCGGGCACCAGCCCCATCCCGCGTGTGGCCATTCTCACAAAGAGGATGATCAGCAGCGTCACGATCCAGGTGATGATCATGGAGTTGGAAATGGTCAGGCCAAATATCTGAAAGACCGGTACCGCCGCTGAGGTGAGTCCATGCTCTTTACCTGTAACAGGTTCTGCTCCAAAAACAGAGGTCAGCATGAATAAAAATATCAGTATGGCGCAGCGGTGCATATATAACTTTAGAACTGAATGATGCCGGCCTTATTGGAGGGATGGCCTCCCGGCCAGCACGGACGAATATTGTGCAAAATTCTCTGCCGTATGTCCAGCCAAAAGGAGTTTCAAACCTTAAAAAAGAACCATAGATAAACACAGATATTCACAGATAAATTATTGAATAACAATATGTTATATGTGTAAATCCGTATCCATCTGTGCTTTTTTAAACCATCTGCGGTTCTTTTATGTCCTATTGGAAGCGCTTGGACAGTTTGCTCACAATGGATTTCCCGATGCTGAAAGAGGCTGTGGCGGAAGGAGATTGCGTGTTCAGCACATGAACGATGCGATGGCTTTCCTGGATGATCAGGTCATAGATCAGTTTTCCTTCATGGGTGACTGCCTGGGCGCGCACCGTAGAGGGAGCTTTGATCAGCTGGTCGGTTTTGATTTCCGGCATCAGACGCTGGAGCGTTTTCACAAAGGCGTTTCGGTTGTTGGTGCGCCACATTTCGGCCAGACCCGTAGGCCATTGGTCGGCCAGCAGCCACCAGAAACCGGAGAAGGCGAGAACTTCCCACAGGTATTTGGGATTGACGATGTTGCGGGAGTAGCCCTCGCGCGCGAAAGCCAGAACGGCATTGGGACCGCATTCCACGGTGCCGTCAACGCCTTTAACAAAGTGGGGACCCAGCGGGGAGACGTTGGGGATCGGTACCGGGTAAATGACAGCGTTGCAGAAGGATGAAACTTCCTCACGAAGCTGGAAGAATTCCCCCCGGAAAGAGATGATCTTGATGTTGGGGTTTTTGCGGGCCATGATCGAGATGCGGTCGGCGTGCAGACCGGCGCAGTTGACCACGTACCGGGCGTAGTGCCGTCCGTGATTGGTCACGATCAGGGTCTCGGTCGGCATCTCCTTGATCTTCTGGACTTCGGTGTTGAGCATCACGTAACAGCCTTTCATGGCGAGTTCCTTGGACAGGACTTCGCAGACTCTCTTGTAATCCAGCACCGCGGTGTCTTTGACATGGATGGCGGCCAGTCCGTCCGCGTGAGGCTCGATCTCTTTGAGATGGGAGGGGCCGACCAGTTCACAGCGGATGCCGCTGCGGATGCCGCGCTGATAGGTTTCCTGGAGAATGGGCAGCTCGGATTCGCTGGTGGCAACGATCACCTTGCCGCAAGTCTTGACGGGGATCCCGTGATCCTGGCAGAAACGGAGCATTTCTTTCCGGCCTTCCATGCAGGAAACCGCTTTCTGGCTGCCGGGGACATAGTAGATGCCGCTATGGAGCAAACCGTGGCGCACACCGCTCTGGTGCGTTGCGACAGCGGCTTCTTTCTCCATGATAACAATGGACTTGCGAGGGTATTCTTTGAGCAGGTTCCATGCTGTGACCAGCCCAATGATCCCCCCGCCTATGATGATGACATCATACGGTCTCAAAACTGCTGTAAACATGGACGAAAAAGACCCTTGTGTCAAGAATAGAACATAAAATCATAAAGAATGTCAGAAAATTTAAGGGAAGTGTGAAACAAAGAAACTTCCGCGGTGTTTTACATACAGTATGATACTTCATACATCTGATGAGATTCAGACGGCATACCGCAAGGGCATTCTTTTGGCGCTGGCGGGATGTGTTGTTTTATTTGCTGTGGTTCTGGGAGCTGCGCTGTGGATGGAACATAAGGGGATAGGCAAAAGCGAACAGCTTCCTATATCCGGGGATGAGTTGTTCGATCCTCACAAGATCCACAAAGTCCATCTTATTTTCACCGAAGAGGAATGGAAAGCGATGGAGCCGGACAGAGTCGGCGGCGGATTTGGCGGACCGGGCGGAGGTCCTCCCGGCGGTCCGGGTGGTAATGACCGGAACGGCAGAGACGGCAATCGCGGCGGCGGCCCCGGTGGTTTTGGTGATTTTAATCAGGAAGATATGGGCATCGGCATGATGCTGGCTCCCGGCTTACTGATGGGAGATTCCAACAAGGACAGTAAACTGACGAAAGAAGAATTGCTGAAAGTCGCGGATCAGTGGTTTACGGAATGGGATACCAATAAAGTCGGCACATTGGAGGAAGCGGATTTCGTTCGCGGTCTCAATGATGTCGCGGCAGCCGCGATGGGCGGAGGTCGTCCCGGCGGTGGTGGTTCCGGAGGTCCTCCCGGCGGCGGACCCGGTGGCGGCGGAGCGTTCCTGGCTCGTGTAGAGGGTGCCCGCAATGGCGTGGCCGGTATGGCCGGTATCGTTTTCAACTGGGTCTCGGCGGATATGGAGTTTGACGGCATCCCGGTGAATAAAATCAATGTCCGTTACAAGGGCAATGGTACTTATATGCAGTCCCAGAATGATTTGAAACGTTCCATGAAGATAGACCTGAACGATCAGATCAAGGGAAGGACTCTGGGCGGAGCGACCAAGCTGAATCTGCACAGCTGCGTGACGGATGCCAGCTATATGAATGAGATCCTGTCGCACAGACTGTTCCGTGACGCGGGAGTGCCCGCGCCGAGGTATTCCTTCGCGGAGGTTTATCTGACGGTTCCGGGACAGTATGACAATACTTATGTGGGACTTTATACGATCGTGGAGAATCTGGACAGCAGTTTCACACGAGATTATTTTGGCACAAAGAAAGGTGTCATGTTCAAACCGGTGGCCAGCCGCCTGATGGAGTATATCAGCGACAACTGGGATGACTACGCGGCTCTGTATGATCCGAAGATGGCCGTGATGCCGGAGGACAGCGCGCATCTGATTGACTTTTTCAAACTGGTTTCCAAGGCGGATGATGAGACTTTTGCGAAACAGGTGGAGAATTATCTGGATCTGGACGAGTTTGCCCGTTTCATGGCGATCACGACCTGGATCAGCACGATGGACAGCATCCTGATGCAGAATCAGAATTTTCTGGTCTATCTGCATCCCAAGACGCATCAGCTGCAGTTCTTGCCGTGGGATCTGGATCACGGGTTCGGTCAGTTCGGCATGGGCGGTTCTCAGGAAGTCCGTGAGAATCTGAGCATCAATCATCCCTGGTCAGACAGCGGCATGGGCGGAAACAAGCTGTTTTTGACAAGAGTATTCAATATGCCGAAGTTCAAGAGCATCTACCTGAAGCACATGAAGGAATTCAATGAAACGATCTGTCAGGTGGATCGTATCTGCGCGCAGGTGGATGAAACGGCGGAGCTGATCCGCGATTCTGTGGCGCGCGAGTCCGAGCAGAAACTGGCTCGTTTCGATACGGTCGTTGCCGGTGAGACACTTTCGGGCGGTTTTGGCTTTGGCGGTCCTCCTCCGGATTGGGGAAACAATGACCGCAACCGCC
>JAFZAR010000167.1 GCA_017557085.1 Verrucomicrobiota bacterium
ATGTTGTCATCCGTCCCGGAAATACAGAACTAGGCTGGAGCACTATTGGGATTACTCTTGTCAAAGGTGAAGCATTTAAAGCTCCCTCCAAAGCTTTGATTATAGCTACCGGACGGACGGAAAATACGGATATGCAGTGGAAAAACGAAAAACATGATTCTGTGGGAACTCATTGGGGACATTCGCCGGTACTGACAGAACCTGTTCCATTTGAAATGACTTTGCCGGAAAACCATACAAAGGTTAAATGCTATGCTTTAGATCCATTAGGAAATCGGATAAAGGAAATACCCTTGGTGTCAAAAGGAGATAAATGTATTCTCACTTCGGACAATCATTCCGGTGTTTCTACTATCTGGTATGAGGTCGTTATGGAATAATGGATCAGTTTGTTAATGAATTGACTCTAAAGGAATTTGTGGTAATCTGTTGTTATGCGGCATACGATATCCGTATTAGTTGAGAATAAATTTGGCGCTCTGACAAGGGTGGCGGGGCTTTTTAGTGGGCGTGGTTATAACATTCATTCATTGAATGTGGCACCAACGCATGACCCGACATTGTCACGTATGACGATTGTTACCAATGGAGATGAGGCAACGATTGAGCAGATCGTCAAACAGCTCAATAAACTGATAGATGTTCTAAAGGTGGAGGATTTTGGTGCGGATGAAGCTCATATTGATCGTGAATTAGCTTTGATCCGGATCCAGACTACACCCTCAACGAGAACAGAAGCGATGCAGGTCAGCCAGATTTTTAGGGCGAAGATCGTGGATGTTCAAATGGATACTCTTACCATGGAAGTCACGGGACAAGAATCCAAGATCGAGAAATTCATAGAACTAATGAAGCACTTTACCATCTTGGAAATTACTCGAACCGGGCGTATTGCTATGTCTCGCGACTGATTTATTGAGACTGCGGTAAAAGCGAAACAAGAGGTAGAAAATTCGATTTTCTTAAATCGAAACGGCAGACGGGTTTTGCCGGACAATACAGGCAGGAGATCTTGGAATCCTTTTTGGGAGCGACAGGGAATTTTCCGCACAAGATGTTTTTAGAGAGGACCAAAATGATTTGCCTGGTCTGATCAATGAGTTCTTTCAGCTTTTCTTCAGTAACAGGATCCTCACTGCTTTTATAGATGCCGTTTTCACTGGTTCTTACGGCAAAATGTTGAGACCGGCTTTTAAAAGGAACACAATCCAGGATGGGGTTTTCATTTTCTAAAACCAGGTTCTGATCAAACCTTCCACGAAGCTGGAAGAGTTTTTCAGGTAAATTTCCATCTTTGCCTTTGGGCGTGCTGAGATTCAAATAGAAAGCTCCGGCCAGCTTGACTTTATCAGGAGAGATATTATCTTTTTTCAACAGCTTCAAGATACTTTTGATATCTTCCTGCAGAGCGCAAAGGTAGGCAGTTAGCTGAAGGTTTAATCCGGATTTGAATTCATTTTCTTTAAATTTGTGTTCGCTGTTTTTGTAGTCAATAACGGCCAGCCACAGATTGTTTTGTGCATCCTGGTAAACATCGATACGGTCTATAGTTCCTTTGAAGCAAACAGATATTCCTTTTTCTTTGATAGTCCAGTGGAATTGTTCTTTGGAATCAGGAGAGAATCGAAGTTCAGACAGTGCCGGATCAAATTTGTAAGTGGAAAAATAGTTGTTTAAATTCCTGAGATAAAGATAAATTTTTTGTTTGGCCTGAAGAAATTGTGAATAGCCGCCTTCCAGGACGAAGGTCTCATCCTGATCTTCATTGAAAATGTAATGCGAAGCTTCTTCTACACACTCCTGAATGATAGTTTCAAGTTCTCCGTTATCTATAGCATTCCTGATGATATCCCGCCAGGTGGAATTTTCTTCAGTGACTTTCTGATGGAAGATTTCCAGAGCTTTATGAGTGAAAGTTCCCAGTTTATCGCGTCCCAAAGTCCATTCTTCCCGTTCTTTGGATTTCAGAATATACTCCACAAAAAAACTGAACGGACATTTGGCGTAGGTTTCCAGTTTGCTTACACTTAATTGAAGTGTGTTTCCATAATGTTTTAAGATAGAGTCTTCCGTTACAGTAAAAGAACGAGGTTTTTCTTCATGATGGAGGAAGTGAGAAAGTTCACATTCGGAAATACTGTCTTTTAACGTAAGATCCTTTTCCGCGAAATTGTGGATAGTGTATTTGAAATCTTCTTGAAGGATCTTGATGTATCGTGACGGGGTAAGCTGATTTCCTTCCGAGTTTTGTTCGGAGTAGGTGATGAGTAATTTTTCGCTGGGACGTGTAAAAGCGATATAGGAATGATAGTTTTCTCTTTGTTTTTTCTCCAATGCACTGAGATCCAGTTTGATTTTCTGGGGATCTATGAATTTGATTTCTTCATTGGTAAACAGGGTAGATTCATTTTCAAGATAGGGAAAAACAGAGTCATTCATACCTCCGAAAACCATGAATTTTACATTCTGACTTCGGCTTCTATCTATGCTACCCATAACGACTTGATCAATAGAAGGAGGAATGGCGGAAACGGTAAGTCCGGAGAATCCGGCCTGAATGATTTCATACCACTTTTCCAGGGTATAGGATTCGCCTTGAAAGGCTAATCTGAATATCCTCAACCAGCTTTCCATTCGGGTCCAGACGGTTCTATGGATTTGAGGAGATATTCCGCTTTCTATGGCGAAAGAGGGATCATTTTGGGAGGCGCTCCACTCTTCCAGCTGACTTCTTAAATCGAATTTCTGCCAAATGTGTTGGATTGCGTCAGCGACTTTTTGAGAAGGAATAGGTTGTTTGAGGAAATCTTCTGCAGAGCTCTCAGGTTGATCCCCGGAAACATCTTTTTCAAATTGGAGCAAAGTGCTGATTGTCAAATTACTGGCATTTTCAAAAAGTTTGATTAAAGACTCTTTTTTGCGGGAATGGGCAAATCCATTTTTCCAAAGGTCGTTTTTCCAGAAATTTTCGCAGTTGAAGTTATGCTTGAGCAACTCGTTTTCGATCTCATCCGCTTCATCCAGTGTCAGCCCTGCCAGTTCAGACTTGAAGATGGAAAGGATCACTTCTTGTTCCCAGCCGAATGCTGCGGTATGGAGAAAATGCAGAGTGAGTTCTATAGCCGGATGATGCGCGATGCTTTGCGGAATGTCTAAAAAGAAAGGAATGTTGTAGTGGCGGAATACATTCCTAAAGATGTTCTGATAATCCTGGAGATTTCTGAAAGCAACAAAGCAATCCCGATAACGATGATCGGACTGTGGATCTCTTACGAATTCTGTGATTTTTCGTGCGATCAGTACCGCTTCATCCCAAGTTCCCGCACATTTGAAAATTTCAATATCGCGTGAGGAGGGTGACAAACTGTCTTTTGCTATGGATCCCAGCCAGTGATGTTCAAGATATCGCAATGATACAGAGTCTTTGAACCGACCAAGTGTGGAATTGGAATCCAAAGAGTGTTTGCTCATTTGCGTTTCCTCTTTCACGATCGTCTGTATTTTTTGGAAGAGCGGGTAGGTAAAGTTCCAGAATGAGCGTGCGGTGGTGCTTTCACCCAGTTCATTTGCATTGATACAGACCGCAAAAGTCATTTGGTCGGTAACATCAGCCAGGGCAGAAAGCAGTTCAAATTGTTGAGGTGTCAGATCTGTAAAACCATCCAGCCACACCTGCTGGATCAGAGATTGCCGAGGATGAAGCCGATGCCAATCACGAACCGCCTGAATAACCTGATCCAGGGAATGATCCGCGTCCAGGATTTTTTTACTTTTTATCCAGGACTGATATTCTCCCAGGAGGATAGCCAAATCATGGATCTTGCTGCGCAGACGGGGATGAGACAATCCATCTGCCATTTGAAGGATTTTTTCCGGAGATTGGTTCTGCTGTTGGATGAGTGTGAGTATTCTTGCGATCTGGATGGATAAAAATGGATCGTCAGAATGGCCTTGATAGAATTGGAGAGGTTCTTTTCTCTCTTTAATAAGAAGGGCTTGGACCAGCATGGAATGCGATTCTTCATCCAGAGTTTGAAGGACATTTTGTTCCAGTAGCTTAAGCAAAAAAAGTGAAAGACGCTCAAAACTGACGATTTGAAGACGGGTGCTGCCAACGATCTCATTGTCATTGCTATAGACCGCTTGTTCCATCTGGAAGGTGGATTGACGGGGCAGGATAAACAAAAGCGGTTTTCCAGATGGAGAAGCTTTTAACGCGGAAACAGCCTCTCTGATACATTGACAGGTTTTACCGGTACCGGCTGCGCCTGTGAGCAATGTGAACCTGCAAGCCATTATTAAGGAATTTTTATGCCTCTAAAAGTTCGTTCTTTCAAAGGCAGCTTTTTATTTTTAGCTCCATTGATTTCTTTTCCGCCGTCATCACAAAGAACGAAAAGTTGTTCTTTTCCTTGTGAATTTAAATTCAGAACGATCTCAGCTCCAAAATCTTTTTTAAAGCTTTTAATGACCTCTTTAGGCTGACTGTCCTTTTTGCCGTCCCAGCTGTAGAGTTTGCAAGTACCGGAGTCTTGCGGCCCTCCAATGATATAGTATTGAGTACCAGTGTAGCACATATCTCTTACACCTAAACCACCCAGATCCAATGTCACAGGAGAACCCAGATCCGGTTTCCCGCCTAGGATGACTTTCTCCGGATTTTTGAGTGGAACCAGGAGTGCTTTCCCTTTGGGAACGGGATTGCGAAAACCGATCCATAACCACCCCTCAGGAGACGCGCAAAGTCCTTCAATATTGAGACCGCCTTTTTGTTTAGGAGGCAGAAGAGAGGCGGATTTCAAATTATAGGGTGCGAGTTCAGGGGAAGCAAGAAGCGCGTCCAGCATTCCAAGGAAAGGTTTTCCCTTTACCTTAACGGAAAGATTTGCGTCGTCAATTTCTGTTGCAAAAAAGATATAACGTGAAAGTTGAACTTTGCCTTTGGAAGACCTGCCATGAGAGGTGATCCAGTAGGCTGTATCACCGATTCTGGCAGCGCCTTCCAGGTCGAATTCTTTTTGCTTTCCGGGTAAAGTGATCTGATTCTGGATAGAAAAGATTTTTTCAGGAGAACCTCCATTCGGAGAAAAAAGGCGCAGTTCCTGCACTTCATCATCCGCTATAAGGAATTTATATCCTGTTTCTTCTGTACCGATGACAACCCCGGCAGATGCATCAGATATGCCCGAAAACTGGATGTATTCTTCTGCGTGAACCGAGGTCAGCGAGAGACAGGATAAAATACATAATATCTTTTTAAAGTCGAACTTGAACATCTTTTTACAGAGTTCTTCTTATTTGTTATCCAATGGCGATATTAACGATCTTCTTGGGAACGATAATGACCTTCTTGATCGTTTTTCCAACCAGCAGTGGCGTGATTTTCTCTGAAGAAAGAGCTGCTGCCTGGATTTGTTCTTTGGTCGCGTCCAAGGGAAGAACGATTTTATCTCTGAGTTTTCCGTTGATTTGGATCGGATATTCAAAAGTATCCTCTACAAGATGAGATTGGTCATATTGCGGCCAAGGTAAATAAGCAATGCTG
>JAFZAR010000168.1 GCA_017557085.1 Verrucomicrobiota bacterium
ACTCAAAATCAGCTTTAGGACAGATGCGACACAACGGGATCTCTGATAATGATCCATCTTTAAAAATTTCCAATTCTGTCACCCATTCAGGGTGATATATTGGGATGAATCCCTTGCGGGATCGGATAACAAGGGAGACGCGAGAATCTCGCGTCTCTACAAATCGTTCTATATAAATAGATTATGTTATTAACACAGGATGGTGTGCGCCTGGATCTTGCTCAGGTTCAGGGCCAGCCAGTCCGGTTTCGCCGCGGCCAGTTCTTCCTGAGTAGAACCGCCGGTGCAGACCGCCAGACAGCGGGCACCGATCGACCTGGCACAGGCTACATCCAGCACGGTATCCCCCACCACAACGATCTCTTCGGGCTTGAGATCCTGGCCCAGCAGTTCACGACCACGCTGCAAAGCAATGACTGCTAAGCGGTTGCGGTCTTCATCCTCATCGCCGAAGACCCCCATCTCAAAGTATTCCCAGAGATAGTAATGGCGCAGTTTGATCTCAGCGCCCAGACGGATATTGCCGGTCAGCAGACCGATCCTGGGCGGTGTTTTGTGGCAGCGGAGGCTGTGGATGAAATGATCCGCGCCCGGAGCGATCTCACCCTGAGAGCGGCGCAGCATATAATCCAGCCAGAAGACGTAGTTCTCAAAAAAGCGGCTGAAGTTCTTATCGCTGGGCTCGATGCCGTGAGCGTTGAAGAATTCCCGCACCAGAGATTTATCCGTTCTGCCGGCAAAAGAAATGTTTTCGGAGGGATTCGCGACACCAAATTCAGAACGCAGCGCGCTAAAAAAAGCTCTCACACCCGCGTTTTGGGTGTGTATAAGCGTTCCATCAATATCGAATAATACCAGGCGAGTCACAATGTTGACATCAATCGTTTATCTGCCTTTGGAAGCTGGGCAGGCAGGGAGCCGGCAAAGGGCGGATAGCCAGCTCCGCACGCATCATGGGAAAAAAAAAGTCCGGATGCAAGAAAAATCTTCTCTTTTCCCAAAAGATTTTTTTCGTAAATAAGTTCTTTGAGCAGAAATAAAAAGCCCTCTCCGCCGAAGCGGAAAGGGCCTGAGAAATACCGTTCATCTCCGCGAGGGAGACTGCATTTCTAGTCCGCGGCGCGAGCGGCGATCTTCTGTTTCAGATCGGCCAGCACTTCTTCCACGGGTTTGACACCCTGGTCACCTTTGCCGTGGACACGCAGCGCCACCGAGTTGGCTTCCTGCTCTTTGTGTCCCACCACGAACATGGTGTGGACTTTGTCGGTCTCGGCGTTGCGGATCTTGCCGCCGATCTTGTCGCCGGAGCAATCCAGTGTCACGCGGATGCCGTCATCGTGCATCCGTTTGCGCAAAGCCTCGCAGAATTCCATCTGTTCACTGCCGATGGGCAGGATCCTGACCTGTTCCGGAGCCAGCCACAGCGGGAAGTTGCCGGCGTAGTGCTCGATCAGGAAACCGATAAACCGTTCATGGGTACCCAGCGGAGCCCGGTGGATACAGAGCGGAGTGGCTTCCGTGTTGTCGCGGGTGCGATAGACCAGACCAAAGCGGCCCGGCACAGCAAAGTCCACCTGATTGGTCGCCAGGGTGAACTCGCGGCCGATGGCGCTCCAGACCTGCACATCTATCTTCGGTCCGTAGAAAGCGGCCTCGTTGGGGATCTCCACATAATTGATGCCGGACTTGATCAGCACGTCGCGGACCATATCCTCGGTCTTCTTCCAGAGTTCGGGCTCGTTCACATACTTCTGGCCCAGACGTTCGGGATCGTGTGTGCTGAAGCGCATCTGGAACTTCTCGATGCCGAAGATCTTGAAGTACTTCAGATACATGTCGTTGACCGCCCGGAACTCGTCGGCAAACTGCTCAGGAGTGCAGTAGATGTGCGCGTCATTCATCTGCAGGGAGCGCACACGCATCAGGCCGAAAAGCTCGCCGCTCTGCTCATAGCGGTAGCAGCAGCCGTACTCGGCCAGGCGCAGGGGCAACTCTCTGTAACTGCGCGGATAAGAAGCAAATATCTTATGATGATGCGGACAGTTCATCGCCTTCAGGTAGTAGCGTTCCACCTTTTCGGTACCGTCGGCCATCGTTTCTTTCATCTCAATGGGCGGGAACATGCTGTCGGCATAATACGGC
>JAFZAR010000169.1 GCA_017557085.1 Verrucomicrobiota bacterium
ATAAAGAAAACGCGACATTCGGCTCTCAGACGGCGGACTCGCTGGCGCTGGATATGGGCTTTTTCCCGAACGGGGCGGAGTTCAAGATTTCGGATTCCATCGTAAAAAATATCAATGAAAAATACAGCGGTTTTATGCACTGCGGCATTTTTGGTTTGGCTCGTCTGGGTCACGCGCTGAGCGATTACGGCAACGCGGAACAAGCCTGGAAGGTTTTCACAAAGACTGGCACTCCCAGCTTTGAGGCGATGTGGAAGATTTGGGACGCGACGACTCTCTGGGAATCGCTGCCCATCTGGGAGAAAGATTACATTGGCAACGCTTCAAAGGATCATCCCATGCAGGCCGGTTATGATGCCTGGTTCTATGAAGCAGTCGCCGGTATTCGCCCTGATGCCGCAGCACCCGGATTCAAGCACATTCGTTTTTGTCCGCAGGTGTGCGACTATCTGGATTGGGCTTTTGCGTCCATAGAGACCGCTTATGGGTTGGCTTCCATCCGCTGGGAAAAAGGCGAAAAGGGTCTGACCTATCACATCATGGTGCCGCCGAATACGACAGCGTCCGTAGATATTCCGACCGGAAAGCGTGTGACCATGAACGGCAAGATTCTGAATTCACAGCTGACTCAATGCACGATTGGTTCGGGTGAATATACGTTTGAGATCACACCTGCAGAGGCTGAGAATGACAAAGATGCTTTTGTGGCGTGTTATTATTTCCCCAACTATCATCCCAGTGACGCTCGCAATAATAAATATAAAGGCGAAGGCTGGTCCGAGTGGGAAGTGGTCAAAGCCTCCAAGCCGCGCTATGAAGGCCACTATCAACCGCGTGTTCCGCTTTGGGGCTACACGGATGAATCCGATCCCAAGGTGATGGCACGGAAAATAGATGCAGCAGCGGATCACGGGATCGACGCGTTTATTTTCGATTGGTACTACTATGATGACGGTCTGTTCCTGGAGCGTGGTTTGGAGCAGGGGTTCATGAAAGCACCTAACGCGAACCGTCTGAAGTTCGCGCTCATGTGGGCGAATCATGACTGGCTGGATATCCATCCCTGGAAGTACTCAAACCCGTGGGAGTGGAAACTGCTTTATCCCGGCAAGATCTCTCCTGCAACATTTGACAAGATGTGCGATTATATCATTGAGACATATTTCAAACATCCGTCCTACTGGCTGATAGAAGGGAAGCCGTACTTCTCCGTTTATGAGCTGTCCAAGCTGATGGAATCTTTTGGTTCACTGCAGGCGACTCGTGAAGCGATGGATCGTTTCCGTGAGAAAACAAAGGCAGCCGGATTCCCCGATCTGCACTTGAACGCGGTCGTGTGGGGACAGCCTGTCCTGCCCCAGGAAAAAGGTGTTGCAGATCCGGTTCAATTGATGCGGGATCTGAATTTTGACAGCGTGACTTCTTATGTGTGGGTGCATCACGGCGGTCTCAAAGATTTCCCGGCGACCGATTATAATTACGTCAGGGATGAATATATGAAGTACTGGGACAAAGCGGAAAAGGAATACAATATCCCGTACTATCCGAATGTGACGGTTGGCTGGGATGGTTTTCCGCGTTCGCATCCGGA
Source organism: Verrucomicrobiota bacterium (assembly GCA_017557085.1). GTDB lineage: Bacteria > Verrucomicrobiota > Verrucomicrobiia > Limisphaerales > UBA1412 > UBA1412. The sequence continues at coordinate 1,592 of JAFZAR010000169.1, forward strand.
TGATCCCCTGCAAGAGTCCAATCCCTTCCAGCGTGCGATGTC
>JAFZAR010000170.1 GCA_017557085.1 Verrucomicrobiota bacterium
CGTGGAGAAGTCGTACTGCGAGAGGTCTTCTTTGACCAGGAAGCGGAAGATGGTCGGCGGCGCGCAGAAGGTCGTGATGCCGTATTGTTTAAACATCGGCAGCATATCCGCGGCGTGGAAGCGGTCAAAGTCATAGGTAAAGACAGCCGCTTCGCAGAGCCATTGCCCATAGATCTTGCCCCAGATAGCTTTGCCCCAGCCTGTGTCGGCCACGGTAAAGTGGATGCCTTTGGGGTTGACTTTGTGCCAGTGGCGCGCGGTCATGATATGGCCGAGCGGATAGGCGTAGTCATGTTCCACCATCTTGGGATAGCCGCTGGTGCCGGAGCTGAAGAAGATCAGCATGGGATCTCTGGTTTTCTGCTCGGCAGGACGCTCGAACACAGCGGGGAAGTTGGGATACATGGCATCGAAGTTCATCCAGCCGTCTTTTTCACCGTTCACGGTCAGTTTCCACTGGAGTGAAGGAGTGGTGGAGGCAACGGAGTCCACAGCGTCGGTCACGCCGCCGGTTGCGGTGCAGACCACGCACTTGATATGGGCTTTGTTGATGCGGTATTCGATATCGTGTCCCAGCAGCTGAACGGGAGCGGGAATGGCTACAGCGCCCAGCTTGTGCAGAGCGTTGAGCAGATACCAGAACTGATAATGCCGGCGCACGATGAGCATGACACGGTCACCGCGGCGGATGCCGAGCGAATGGAACAGGTTGGCCGCGCGGGAAGAGTTTTCGGAGATATCCCGGAAGGTGAGGTCACGCTTCTCTTTCTCATTGGAAACCCAGCGCATAGCCAGTTTATTGGGATATTTCCGGGCCAAATGATCCAGCACATCAAAGGCAAAGTTGAAATTCTCAGGAACATGGAAGCGAACGTTCGTCAGCTGTCCGTTCTCGTCCCATTCTTCCGTCATGTATTTGGTGTAGAGCAGTTTTTTCTGTTCTTCACCGGAAGCCGGAGCCTGTGTCTTTTTGACCGGTTCAGCCGCGAAGGAATCGGGGATCTGTTCGCCGTAGTCGGTACGAATGACGATGGAAAGGAATTTGCAGTCCGTTCCGCCTACTGCGGCCAGGGCATGGGGATAGCGTCCGTCAAAGTACATGGTGTCGCCTTCGTGGAGGATCTCGGTCTTGTCTTTGAGGGCGGCTTTGAGACTGCCTCTGATAATGAGAATGAATTCCTGGCCGGAGTGAGTGGAGAATTTCAGCTCTTCGTCTTCGCCTTTATATGGGGCGGTGACAATAAAAGGTTCTCCCTGACGATCTTTCAGATGGATCGCCTGGTGCAGATAGGAGAATCCCGGACGGCGTGCCAGAGAGAATCCTTCTCCTTTGCGTGTAATGGTATAGTAGCTGAGGTTGGGGGATTCTCCGCTGATCAGCGAGGAGACATCCAGTTTATAGAACTCAGCCAGCTTATAATAGAAGGAAAATGGCGCGGCCTTGTCTCCGCCGGATTCATATTCATGATATTCGGCAGGAGTGACGCCTACATGGGCAGCCACTTGCTCTTCTGTAAGACCGGCTTCTTCGCGAAGTTCGCGAATACGCAAGCAGATCTGTGATAAACCTTCCATACGAATGAATGATAATTGGTTAACTAATAACGATACTTATCGTTTTCCACGTAACGTGATGTGGAACCTTCTGTTCCGACTGTGCCGGCACAGAAAGGTGCAGTTTAAACATTTTTAAGCAATAGTCAATGACAGAGAATGATTTCTAAATGCCATATCAAGAACCGCGAATGGGATTGAAAGAACTCCGGATGGAACTGAAAGAACCACAGATGCACACAGATACACACAGATATTTTTTTTGACAGGATTTATAAGATTCACAGGATGAAAAAATTAAATCCAGTGAATTTTGTCAAAATTCATCCTTGCGAGGCTGACGTTCGGTGCGTTTTTTTTGAGGCAATGCGCCGGTACTTTCAAGATGAAATAAGTCTTAACAAGAGGCTTCTGGATGGGTAAAATAAGGACGCGTTGCGCTGCAGAAAGGTTGAATATGGATAATTTAATGAAATTATGGCAAAAGCGTATGAAACAAAATAAGTTATTTTTGGTTTTCACGCTCCTGGCGGGAGCATGGATGCTGATGGGAACAATGGCTTACGCGGATGAGCTGCTCTGGACGATAGGGACACCGGATAAGTCGGACGCTGAGTTCCTGGGCGCGCCGAATGAATACACACGCTGTCCGCGAATGGCGCAGTATGTTATCGGAGAATCGGTTCCGCAGCGTGACTGGCCTTTTATGCAGCTGGGACCCGCGGACGCGTGGGGAGGAGCCTGCGCTCATACTAACCAGATCATTTTCTCGCTGAAGGAGAAACCCGCGGAAAATCAGGAATGCCGTCTGGTCCTGCATTTCAAGAACGTGCATAAAGAAGTGCCGCCGATGCTGGAGCTTCGTCTGAACGGGCAGGTGGCGCAGAACCTTCAGCTCAAGTCCGGCCAGGGAGACGCGCTGGCGCAGGGCCGGGTCAAAGAGGTGATCGGTCAGAAGGAGGAGGTACTGATCAACAGTTCATTGCTGAATCAGGGAGAGAATTTTTTGCAGATCGCCGATATCAATGGCAGTTGGATCTATTATGACGCGATCCAGTTTTTTGTTCCCAATTCGGATTTTGTCTTAACGATCCCCAATGATACCGGAGAATCGCTGAAGATACTGAAGGTTTCTTCCACGGGTGTTTTGCTGAGGGGCAGCGATCGGGAAGTTTACGCGCCTGTGGAGCTCATGCTGGGCTATGTCGGCAAACCACAGAGTGTGGAATTCCTGTTCAACGGAAGCAAGGTGGGAGAAAGCGATCTGATCCTGGGAGGTCAGATGATCGAGCTGATCCTGCCGGTAAAGGGCAAACTTTCCGGTACCAAGAAAGGGACGCTGCGTGTTTGCGCGAAGGGCGAAACGCTTGCCAAGAGTCAGATCAGCGTGGATATGCCCAAGCTGAAACAATTTTATCTGTTCCCGCATTCCCATGTGGATATCGGCTACACGCATCGTCAAAGTGATGTGGTCGAGATCCAGGAGGATAATATGAATGTGGCGATCGGTCTGGCTGAAGCCAGCAAGGATGCTCCGCCGGAAGCGCGGTTCAAGTGGAATCCGGAAAGTCTGTGGGTGATGGATCACTACCTGGCCAAGGAAAGCAATATCAATAAGGAACGCTTTCTGGAAGCGGTGCGGAACGGCTCTGTCAGTCTGGACGCGCTCTACGGGAATCTGCTGACGGGACTCTGCCGCCCGGAGGAGCTTTATCGTGGTGTGGGGTATTTCTCGCAGTGGGCGCAGGATCTGACCGGAGTGCCGATCCAGTCCGCGGCGATCTGCGACGTGCCCGGTTACACCTGGGGCACGATGGCCATGATGGGACAGGCCGGGATCAAATACTTCGCGATCGCGCCGAACTACTCCGACCGCATTGGCTCGGTTCACGCGGTCTGGAACGACAAGCCGTTTTACTGGGTCTCGCAGTCCGGTCAGGAGAAAGTGCTTTGCTGGATCACGGCGCATTACTGGAAGCATGGCGATCTGGAGCAGGAAGTGCTGAATCATCTGAAGACGCGTCAGACGAGCGATTATCCTTACGATTTGGAATGGATGTACTGGATCGCGGCGCGCAGTAACGGTGACTGTGATAATTCTCCGCCGGATACCCATCTTTCCGAAAGCGTTCAGAAGTGGAACCGGAAATATGTCGCCCCGCAGCTGGTGATCGGTACGGCCAAGACGTTTTTCCCGTTATTTGAAAAGAAATACGGAAAACAGCTGCCGGAGTACAGCGGCGATATGACCCCGTACTGGGAAGATGGCGCGGCCAGCACCTCGGCGGAAACCGGCTTGAACCGCCGTTCCGCGGACAAGCTGTCACAGGCGGAGACATTATGGGCCGTTATGAGACTGAGAGAACGTCCGGCGGAGGCCTTCAGGGAAGCATGGAAGAATGTTCTGCTCTACAGCGAGCATACCTGGGGAGCCTATTGCAGTATATCCAGACCGGATGATCCCTTTACCACAAGCCAATGGGCGAGAAAACGCCAGTTTGCACTGGACGCGGCGGATCAGGCGGAAGCTCTGTTGAAACAGGGCGTGATGGATCATGGGGAAAATGATCTGAATGAAGTGAGGCTGTGGAACACGACCCAATGGCCGAGAACCGAACTGGTGAAAGCCACTCCGGCGATGGCAAAACAGGGATCTCTGGTAAAATCCGCCGAGAATGTAGTGATGCCTTCACAGCGTCTGAAGAATGGCGATCTGGTTTTCATGGCCAAAGAGGTGCCCGGACTAGGCTGGGATGCTTATCAGTCATTCCAGGGTGATGCGATGCCACCGGTCCAGGGAGTCCGCGCGGAAGGGAATCAGTTGATCTCTTCGGAACTGATCGTGACACTGGATGAAGAGACCGGAGCGATCAAAGAACTGCGCATCCCCGGCGATGACCACAATTTTGTGGATACACAGGCTCCGGTCGGTGTCAATGATTACCGCTACCTAAAGGGAACGAACCCGGCGGACGCGCTTCCGAACGGCAAGGTGACGATCACCGCAGGTGAGACCGGCCCGCTGGTGGCATCGCTTATCGTTACTTCTGACGCGCCCGGATGTGTGGATCTAGTGCGTGAAGTCCGTCTGGTTGCCGGAGAGCGCCGGGTGGAAGTCATCAACCATGTGAACCGCGAGCTGGTGCGGGAAAAAGACGCGGTGCATTTCGGTTTCGCGTTCAATGTGCCGGGAGGTCAAGTCCGCATGGAAACCCCGTGGGCAGTGGTTCGCCCGAACAAAGATCAGCTGCCGGGTTCGTGCTACAACTGGTTCACGGTGCAGCGCTGGGTGGATATTTCCAATGACGAGTATGGGGTTCTGTGGGCTCCGATAGATGCACCACTGATGCAGATCGGAGGGATGACTGCGAATCTGCTGGGTTCTGTCCGCCTGGATGAATGGATGACGGAGGCCAATGAATCTCAGACGATCTATTCCTGGGCACAGAATAATCACTGGCACACGAATTACAAAGCCGAACAACCGGGTGTAACTACTTTCCACTATGTGATCGAAGTTCACAAAGGCGGTTATAATGCCGCCGCGGCCGCACGTTTCGGACAGGAAACAACCAGACCGCTGGTGAGCTCTGTGCCGCCCTCTACACCGGAGAAAAGAAGATTATACCGTCTGCCGGTTCCGGAAAATGAGAATCTGATAGTGGAGACTTTGAAAGTCAGCGAAGACGGCGAAGCTCAGATTTACCGAATCCAGAATGTGGCAGATCAGACTGAAACGCTGGATATTTCCAAATGGAAGAAATTCGGAGACGTTTATCAGACAGACCTGAGCGAAAAACCGCTGAAGACCGCGAAAACGAAAATAAAGATACCAGCTCACGGAATAGAGAATCTGCGTGTGGACTTTGGTCAGGTTTACTTCGACGGCAAACTTTGGTGAGAAACCAAACCGGAACGCCATGAAATCAATGAAAGAACCTTCTGTGCTTTTGCTGATCCCAGCCTATAACGAAGAGGCGCGGATCGCTCCGGTATTGGAGGAATACGCTCAGTATTTCAGGAAA
>JAFZAR010000171.1 GCA_017557085.1 Verrucomicrobiota bacterium
AGCTGGGCAAATTCGGCTATGAACGCCGTCTGAGATACTGCTTCTTCGGGGCGGGCGGATATGTCGGCATGGCCAAACGCTACCGCCAATATGCGCAGGAAAAGGGCATCTTCAAAACACTCCGAGAAAAAGAAAAAGAAGTCCCCGCCACAGCACGGCTGGCCGGTGCGGTGAACGTCTGGAACTGGGATACGGCTCCCAGCAAAATGACGGAGGAAATGCAGGCCGCCGGCATTGAACATATCCTCTGGAGCTCCGGAGGCAACGCGCAGGAAATCAAAAAACTCAATGAAATGGGAGTGCTTTCCAGCCGCTATGACATTTATCAGGATATCATGGATCCGGCTAACCGGGAGTATCTCGAAGGCTGGCACCCGGACTGGATAGACGCAGCCTGGCCCAATGAGATCATCCTCGAAAAAGACGGCAGCTGGCGTCACGGCTGGGATGTGAAAGGCAAAGACGGCCAACGGTACGACTGCGGCATGATCTGCGACCGTTTCGCGCCGAAATACGCCGCCCAAAAAATCCCGGCGGAGCTGGCCGTGAAACCGTACCTGGCACGCTTTATTGATACCACGACCGCCTCGCCCTGGCAGGAGTGCTGGAATCCCGATCATCCCATGACGCGCACCGACAGCCGCGAATGGAAAATGAAGCTGCTGGACTACGTTTCCGGCGATATGAAACTCGTCACCGGCTGCGAGAACGGTCACGACGCATCCGTTCCCTATCTGCACTACTTCGAGGGGATGATGAGTCTGGTGTATTACCGCTTTCAGGATGCCGGACGCAATCAGCTGCGCGTGTGGGAGGAAGTGCCGGAGAATCTTTCCAAATTCCAGGTGGGTCACAACTACCGTCTGCCGCTGTGGGAACTGGTTTTCCATGACTGCACGGTCTCCTACTGGTTCTGGGGCGATTATAATAACAAGTTCCCCGCGCTTTGGGACAAACGCGATCTGTTCAACCTGCTCTATGGTGTCCCGCCCATGTTCATGTTCACACACGATCAATGGCTGGCCAACAAGGAACGCTTTGTGCAGAGCTATCAGAACACCTGCCCCGTCATTTGTGAGATCGCTTACGAAGAAATGCTGGATCACCGCTTCCTGACATCGGATCGGAACGTCCAGCAAACCCGGTTCGCCAACGGATACACCGTTGTTGTCAATTTTGGTCCAACGTCCTATGTGTATCAGGGACAAAAAACAAAAACAACCATCCCAACAATGGGATTCCATATTGAAAAATGATAAACTCCATCATCACATCATTGCCGCTGATGACGGCATATAGTATTCCCAAGTCAGACCTGATCGAGATCGCTCTGATCCTGATTATTATCCTGGTCGCCTGGGTCGGACTGATCTGGTCACGTAAATGCGAAAAAAACAGATACGACATCACCGAAGGATTGCCGCTCCGCGCTGAAAATCAGGAGCAGATCAATGATCTCATGCCGCATCTTCACAATTGTTATTTCGATGTTGAAGACGGACTCCAATACGATGAAGAAGCGCGAATCCTCCAGTTCCGCGTTTATGAAGAAAAGCCGAAAACAGAATGCTCTTGTGAAAAAAGCTGCATTCCATGCAGAGCCGTGCTGCTGCGCATCCTCCATGTAGAATCGCTCGAAATCACCGATCCAAACAAGGTCGCGACCTACATCAATGAGGTAAAGTATGACGCGGACAAAGGTGAGATCTTGCTGACAGCGGAGCCCGACTGTGAGCTGAAAATGAAAGTCTCCAGGCTGGAACTCCACCTGGAAAAAGTTGAAAACCCAAAACCCTGTACCTCAGATAATGTCTAAAAATATCGCGATTACACTGGGCGATACCCGCGGAGTCGGCCCTGAAATCACTCTCAAAGCACTGACGCAAGAGCTGGCGAAAAACGACGGCTGCAGCTATACCATTTACGGCCGGGCAGACATTTTGCACCAGGTCAATGAACAGCTGAAAATTGGCTGTCCGCTGGATCGTTTCACCATTTCCGATACAGTCGAAGGCGACGGATCCAATCCGGCGCTGAACGCGGTCCACTGGCTGAAAGAAGCCGCCTTGGCCTGCATGAAAGGTGAAGCCGACGGCATGGTCACCGCACCGGTCAGCAAGGAAGAGATCATCCGCGCCGGACATCGTCATTTTGTCGGCCAGACCGAATTTCTTTCCGAGCTGGCTGACGTTCCGGATACCGTGATGATGCTCCTGGGCGCTAATGATGACCCCGGTTCGGCCAGGGACGGCCAATGGCTGAGGATCGCGCTGGCCACGACTCACGTTCGTCTGTCCAAGGTGGCCGAGTCGCTCGATCAGATCAAGGTGGAGAACGCCATCCGCCGTGCCGCCGAAGCCTGCGTTCTGCAAAAACTGCCCCGCGCGCGTATCGGTGTCAGCGGTCTGAATCCGCATTCCGGCGAAGGCGGCAAAATGGGCGATGAAGAACAACGTGTCATCACTCCGGCCATCCAGCACTGCCGCCGCATGGGCATTGACGTGACGGGTCCCATCCCGGCAGATGCCATCCTGCGCAAAGCCTGGATGAACGAGTTTGATGCAGTGGTCTCCATGTATCACGATCAGGCTCTGCCCGCGCTGAAAATGGTGGCCTTCGACACCGGGATCAACTGGACGCTGGGGCTGCCCTTCGTCCGCGTTTCGCCCGACCACGGCACGGCGTTCGACATCGCCGGCAAGGGCATCGCATCGCCGCGCTCCATGCTGGCCGCCATTGCCCTGCTGAAACAGTTATGAGAGGAATAAGACGCGAGAACATTGCCCTGATCGGTTTTATGGGCGTGGGCAAAACTACCTGCGGACAGTATCTGGCCCGCCGGCTGGGATATGACTATTTCGATACGGATCAGGAGATCGTCAAACACGCCGGGGAATCCATCGCCAGCATTTTCAAAACACGGGGCGAGGCCGCCTTCCGCGCTCTGGAACGGGAACTGGTTTATCAAACTATCCCCCAGCTGCGCCATACCATCATCTCCACCGGCGGCGGTCTGGGCGCGAATCAGGAATACGTCAACATCCTCAAACAGCACGCGCTGGTCGTTCACCTTTATCTGCCCGCGGAGGATATTTACGCACGGGTCAAGGGCAACAAATCACGTCCTCTGCTCCAGACGGAGGATCCTCTGGGCCGCATCCGCGAACTGCTGGCACAGCGGCTCCCGGTTTATCACACGGCCCATGTGGAGGTGACCACTCAAAACCGCACACTGCCGCAGATCGCCCTTCAGATCCTCCTGAATTATCACTTTCACGCCGCGCGCCGACATCGGAAAAAATGACCTCCCCGGAGACCAAACAGCGGATCATGGAGCAGGCCCGCCGGCTCGGCTTCAATGACTGCCGTTTCACCACGGCGGAACCTCCGGCCTCCTCCTCCATCTTTCTCCAATGGCTGGCCGAGGGATGCCATGCCGGGATGCGCTGGATGGAAAGCGAGCGCAGCATCCGCGGCCGTCTGGATCCGCGCAATGCCCTGCCCGATGCCAAAACCGTCATTTGTCTGGCCTCCAGCTATTATCTGACCGGACCGCAGAATACTTCCGTGGCACGCTACGCGCGTGTGGCCGATTATCACGAAACCCTGCAGGCTCCTCTCGGCGAACTCTGCCGCTTTATTGAAAACATCGAAGGCCCCGCCGCGCATATCGCCGCCGTCTTTGCCAGCGATTCCTCCCATCTGCTGGAACGTGACCTGGCGCAGAGGGCCGGTCTGGGCTTCATCGGCAAAAATAACAACCTGATCAGTCCCCGGCTGGGCAGCTGGTTCTTTCTTTCTGAGATCATCACCACTCTGGAGCTGGAACCCGATCCTCCTCTGAACATCCAGTGCGGCACCTGCGAGCGCTGTCTGAAAGCCTGTCCTACCGGCGCTCTGACCGCGCACCATCTGGACGCGCGCCGCTGTCTCTCCTATCTGACCATTGAACACCGGGGCGACATCCCGCCCGAATTCCACGCGGCCATGGGAGACCGCTTCTTCGGCTGCGACCGCTGTCTGGAAGCCTGTCCCTGGAACCGTTTTGCCCAGCCGACCTCGATGCCGCCGATGAAACTGGACAAAGAACTTTTCACCACGGAACAGCTGGAGAACATGGACAACGCCGCTTTC
>JAFZAR010000172.1 GCA_017557085.1 Verrucomicrobiota bacterium
GCACAGCCGGGAATATTCTCGGTACACATAACGGCTTTTGGAATTATACCATCGGACAGCGCAAGGGACTGGGGATCGCGGCGGAGCATCCCTTATATGTTCTGGAACTCAATGCCTGCCGGAATGAAGTGGTGGTCGGCGGAGCGAATGATACCTTGCGGCATGAGCTGACACTTACGGACTGCAGCTGGATATCGGATGAACCTTGCGGTGAAGTTCAAGTAAAGATCCGTTCTACTTCCAGATTATTTCCCGCTTTTTTCAAAAAAGATACACTTACATTTACGAACGCGGTATCTGCGGCGGCAAGAGGACAATCCGCTGTGCTGTATCGGGATAAGGAAGTGTTGGGAGGGGGCATCATTGCGTGAATCCAACAAAAATTTTGTTGATTTAAAAACTCTATTAAAAAAGTAGAGATTTTTTGTTGACAGAATATTTATTTTGGAATATATTTTTTCGCGTAAGGAGGAATTCCATTTCTTCTTATTCATACAAACATAATTATTTTAATAGTAATAGCCTCTTCCTGGGTGGGAAGGGGCTTTTATAATAGGCTTATTTCTATAAATTTTATGATAAAAATAAAAAACTATTAAAATAGTTGTGATTATTTGTTGACAAAATATCTGTTTTTTAATATTTTGAATGCGCAAGAGGGAATTGCTCCCTTCTTATTATCTTAAAAGATAAGTTATTTAATTGTGTATTAGTTTATCATGAATAAATGGACATTAGCCCTCGCGGTCGCGGGGATCATTAGTACGGCTGCCGTCGTGACGGCAGAAGAAGCTGAAAACCAAGCTTTGACAGCTGTTTCTGGAACCACCATCAGCGGTTATGTGGATGTTTCCATGAACTGGCAGTTTGGTGACCTGAAGACCAGCAACGGTCGTTCATTGGTGAATAACGCAAACCATCAGAATGGTTTCAATGTGGATGCGGTCAAGATCGGCATAGGCAAGGAGTTGGAAGAAGATGCCTCTGTCTGGTCAGCCGGTTATCAAGCGGATCTGATTTTTGGCGATCTAGCCAATATCTACAGCGCCGGCAGACTGAGCAATAACATTGCCCTTCAAAACGCTTATGTAGATCTGCGTGTACCAATCGGCAACGGTTTGGATATCCGTGCCGGTTTGTTTGAAACTATTGTCGGCTATGAAAGCGATGACGCTTATCTGAATCCGAACATCAGCCGTTCTTATGGTTATGAGCTTGAACCGACCCACCATGGCGGGGCTTTGGCCAGCTATCATTTTGATCTGAGTGATTGGATCCTGGGTGTTCACGCCGGTATCGCTAATACTTATACTGGCAATCGTTCATCTGATTCCGCTCGCTTGGCCTATCTGGGCGCTCTGAATCTGGTATTCCCTGAATCTACCGGTTTCCTGGAAGGAACAGAGATTTACGGCGGTGTCGTCAGCGGTGTGGATGTGGATAACCGCGGTTATGATGCTCCCAATACTGCCAACTATTATGCAGGCATCACTCTGCCTCTGCCTGTTACCGGTCTGCGTCTCGGTTTTTCCTATGACTATCGTCATGAGGGATCTGACAATACCTGGAACGGCAGCTGGGCGGATGCCTACGCGGCCTATCTGGCATACGACGTGACCGAAAAACTGACTCTCGCCAACCGTCTTGAATACGCCAACGGCAAAGCCGGCACCTGGACGTTTGTTGCCAACGACTGGGGCAAGGAGGATGAATATCTTTCTGATACTTTCACCGTCAGTTACAAGCTGTGGGAAAATGTGCTCACCCGTGCTGAATTCCGCTGGGATCATGACCTCTCCGGCGATCGTCGCATGGTGGATACCGCCGACCGCAACAATGCTTTCGGCATCACAGGAAACATTATTTACGTTTTCTAATTTAAATAATTGTTCATCGTAAACGAAAATCGCTATTGGAAAGGAAATTTCTAATGGCGATTTTCTGTTGATTTTCAATGAAAGAGCTGATTATCGGAGGACGTAAATTTACGAACCGGTTCTTTCTGGGGACTGGGAAATTCGCCTCAACGGAGGTCTTCAAACAGGTGCTGGCCGCATCGGAAACCCAGCTGGTGACGGCGGCGCTCACACGTGTTCACGAGGATGATGCTGAACATGATGATATTCTGAGAGTCATTGACCGTTCTCAAGTGGAGATCATGTTGAATACTTCCGGGGCCCGCAACGCGGATGAAGCTGTCAGGATCGCCCGGATAGGAGAAGCAGCCGGTTTCAAATGGATCAAACTGGAGATCCATCCGGACGCGCGTTATTTGCTGCCGGATCCGGTTGGGACACTGAAAGCAACGGAACAGATCGCCAGGCGCGGACTGGTCGTGCTGCCCTATATCAACGCTGATCCGGTATTGGCAAGACATTTAGAGGAAGCGGGAGCGGCCGCGGTCATGCCGCTGGGGTCACCGATCGGCTCGAACAAAGGGATACGCACCCGTGATATGATCGAGATCATCGTAGAGCAAAGTCATGTCCCGGTGATAGTGGATGCCGGGATAGGTCTGCCGTCTCACGCGGCGGAAGCGATCGAACTCGGAGCCGATGCCGTACTGGTCAATACGGCAGTTGCGGCTGCGGCGGATCCGGTCCGCATGGCAGAAGCTTTCAAGCTGGCAGTCCGTGCGGCAGAGCTTGGCATCCAGGCAGGTCCTCCGGCACCGCGCGCAACGGCTTCCGCATCCAGCCCAATGGATCTTTTTGACATTTTTCAGTAAATGTTTCCCAAACTGAAATTCACACGAGAACAGATCCTTGCATATTATGCCAAGGTGACACCGGAAATGGTAAGAGGCAGTCTGACCCGATCCCGGCATGGTTTCTTTGATTTGTTGAATTTGCTTTCACCGGCGGCATCCAAAGAAGAATTCCGATCCGCGCTTCGTGAGACATCCACTTTGGCTCGTCGGCGTTATTATGGCAAAA
>JAFZAR010000173.1 GCA_017557085.1 Verrucomicrobiota bacterium
AAGCAAACGATAAAACGCCACATCATTCGTCAGGTAATGCTGCTGATCCGTAAAGGCTTTGTTCTTATAAGTCCCCTGCAAACGGGCCACCATATCCTGGCTGAACTTGGAATCATCCACCAGCTCCTGGATATCAAAAAACTTCCTCGGATTATCGCTCCCAGCCCAGTGATCGTCCAAACGGCTCCGATCCTCATTATCCCAGGCATCCCAGTCCGAGGAACTGCTGCCGGTTCTGTAAGCCGTCAACTGCAGCGGACCATCCGAATAAGTATCGGCCAAATCGTATTTGAATCGATCCAGCACATTGGCCCGATCAATGTTCAGATCATGGCCTTTAAAAATCAGCTGTCCCATCCGGTCATAAGCTGATTGACGCGGGATCCACGTTTCATCCGAAAGAGCCGCCAAATTGTCATAATCATCTTTATAACGATACTTCAGCACTTCCAGCGCGTCCGAAAAAGCCAGGCCGCGGTTGTAAGTATTCTCATCCGAATAATAGATGTAATCCTCACTCTCCCACTGAAGCGGATTCAGCTCACGGAAGAATGCCGCCAAGTTGATCTCCCAGCTGCCCACACCCTGACCGCGCTGATAACCGTAGTTGTTCAGCTCCTGAGTCTCTTTCTTCGTGTTATTATTGATATAATTGATATCCAGCGTCTTTCCAACAGGAACCCCCACATAAGCAAAACGCCCGATAAAGCGGTTGCTCGGTGAGTGAGGCAGATTGGGATTTTCCAGCACACCGACCCACTGCGGATCGCCCCATTGCAGGGTGCGGACCATTCCCGTTCCGCCGTCATTGGTCTGGCGGGTCATATCGAAACGGCCGTTCCGGTTGAAATCCAGATAAAAACGGAAATCATTCGTATGGCGATTGTTCTCCACCACATCATAAAAGACAGGCGCCACCGGAGCCACCTGCAGATTACCCAGAGAAACACGCAGATTTTCCGCGCTCCATTGGATCGGCATACCGTTCGTATCATACAGACTGACATTGGTCAGATACCCGTCATAAGGATAAGCCACACGAGCCTTGAACTCATTCCTTTCGGGATTGTTCAGGTTTGTCGAGATCTGCAGATCATAGGAACCCGCGTTCGTATAAGTCAGAATATTCGCGATGACCTTCGCCTTCAGATGATCAAAAGCGGCCTCCGCCATCAACTTGGCGCGGTTCTGCTCCTCTGCCGCGTTGATAGAGGACTGCTCGCGGCGGCTCATGGCCAAATACGCTACGGCTAAAAAAGTTACAACGGCCAGCATGATCAACGTGATCACCAGGGCCACACCGCTTTGCTCTCTATCTCTTAAAATCCTCATTTTCATTGCAATGCCATTCGTACAGGGATCCTTTTACGGAACAGATGCACTTGTCCCGAATTTCTCAGTAAATACTGCCGGCGGGCATCCAGATTGCCGATCGCCTTGACCCGCTCTATCGCCTGCGGTTCCAGCAGTCCCAACTCGATCTCGATATAAGATGGGATCGCGTTGCTCATAAACAGGTTATCCGTCACAACTGAGCGGGTTCCTGTTCCTATCATTTGTCCCAGGATCACCAAATTAGTGGCCATATCCACATCATTGGTCGGGAACAGCAGTTTGGAATTGATCCTCCAGGTTCCCGCGTAATCCAAATAATTCTCCACCAGATCGTCCATCTTCAGATCCGGATTCGGTATCTTCGTGTAAATATTGAAACCCGATTGCGGTGTGCCGTTCGTTCTGCGAATCCCTGCTGAATCCCAGTAGACGCGGTTCCAGTCGCTCACATTCGGACGGTAGTAATTCGTATATTCGATATACTGACCTGCCGAGTCATAGCACTTGATCGAGAAATGTACCACACCTTCCGCCAGCAGATTCGCATTCGTGTGATAATATCCGCGCGCAGACCCGTCATCGATCCCACGGAACTGTTGGATCCATCCGTAAGCCGTATTCGTGCTGTACTCTGTGGAAGGTTCCGACTCCCCCAGCTCATTTAGCTTGGAAAATCCCATGCGGTAAAGTCCGCCGATACCATTGGAATTGACCTGATAGACCGCGTTGGTCGCACGGTTATTCGTTACGATCGTCGTATCTCCTACAAAATAAGCGCACGGCACCCAGCAGTTGCTCTGTTTTTGCAGGAAAAACATATCCTGCATGAAATTCGTCCTGTACGGTCCATTGGTATCACCCGGCACCGTTGCCTGGATCATTGGCAGACTGCGGTCATAGCGGGTACTGGGATAATCATAAGGATAACTCAACAGGGTCAGGAAATTAGCACCGTTCTCCGTATTGCAGGCGGCCAGCAGCTCGATATCGCGTGTGATCACATCCAGCGCCATACGGCCCGTGGTCATCACATCCACCTGTGCGTTGTTCGAGCGAAAAGACTTCTGGGTCTGATTGAACATACTGTACAGACCGTAGATGATGATCGTCATCATCACAGAAACCATCAAAACCTCTAAAAGCGAAAAACCGAGTGTCGGCCTTCCTCCGAGAACTCGTTCCTTCTCTAATGAAGTTGAAACACTTACTGCGTTTTCTCGTCGCTGTTGCCTTAATAAAATCATAACATACTTTTCTCCACGCAACTATCGTACCAACTGATCATAAAAGATCCCGTTATTGGTCACAGAAAAGTTATTTTTGTCAAAATACCACAGCATGACCTTGCGGGTACCAATACCGGGGATCTCCATATTTTCCAATGTGTTGTCCAGCGACCCTGAGACCACCGTATGGAATTCCTGAGAATGATCACCGGCTTTGTAGCCGCCGCGGGCAGCCTTCTGCACCGGCCAGCCCAAAGTCAAATTCACCTGCCAGGCACACTGTGACATGGATCGCTCACGCTGCATTTGATCATTCAAGCTCTTATTGTCTTTAATGTTCCGCATATCCATGTAATTGGTAGCCACAGGCAGGATCTGTGCTTCCACCAAATAGCTCATCCCGAAATCACGATTGGCTTCCAGCGTATTCTTATCGGCCGCCGTTCCGTTTATGGAGCGCACCTTCAGTTTGCAAGTCATGTTCGTGTAATAGTTATTCCCCAAAATCTCGTTATTGTTCAGATAATTGGGAACCCACACATTGCTGCTGGTCATCAGGAATTGAGGCGCGCTGAGCAGTCCCACGATTTCCTTTGTGCCCCAGTAAACTCCGCCGGAAACATTGTTTTCAATAACGACTGGATCCGCGTCGGGTTTTGCGTAAAGCAAGATCTCATCCACATAGAGTCCCAGATCATCATACCCTTTGGCGCCGTTGCGAATGGCTTCCAGAAGGTAGTTTCCGTCCATCAAACTGAGCGTGCTTTCGCGGTTCTTTTTCTGAACCTGACCGCCCAGCGGAAGAACACCCATGATCACCACCATGGAAAAGCCCACGATGGCCAAACAAAGCGCGATCTCGATCATGGTAAAACCATGTTCACGCTTCATTCTCCGATTTGCTCTATTGGAAAAAAACTTCATCGCTAAAACTCATCTTTCAACGCGGTCACCTTGCCCGTCTTGCCGTCGATCTTGATACGCAGCAGAGGTTCCTTGTCGACCGCTGTTTTAGGAGTGATTTCAACTGTCTCTACCGGAGTAGAATAAAAACCGCTGGCCTTAATAATGGGCAACAGTTCAAAATTGTATTCCACCGGAACATTCAAAATAGAAGGTGTCGTATTATTCCCTTCCAGATACGGGAAAAACAGCTCACCCCGGTAATTGAACGCGATACAGGGAAAATGAAATTCCGGCCCTTTGGAATTGGGGAATCTGAAGGTCATCTGCGGCAAGGGCGCTTCCACACCCTGCACTCTGTAACGATTGGTTTTCAATGACATCCAATCGCTCATTGACAGATTATTGGTCAGCTTATAAGGATGGAACATGACTCCTTCGGGCAAAGTCTTCCACTCCGTCAAATAGCGGGGACGCTTCTGTGAAGGCTGATCCCCCACGGTGCGATCCGCATAAATGGCATAAGCCGTGTACTGCTGCTGGATCAGATTCGTCCAAAGCAGTTTGGAACTTTGCAGAAAACGCTCCGTCTCTGCGGAAGGCTGTTCTCTGGCCGCCAGATTCAGCCTCGTCTGGAAATTATTCCGCTCCCAATAAACATTGGTCGTGACAAAGAACATGTAAACATTGCAGCGGTCGCTGATCGCGCGGGTGCGGGCATAGTTGATGTCATCGGTCAGCTGGCGGATGACACTGTTGACCAGATTGCCCTGACCAAACCCCTTCAGAGCCGGCATACTCAGCGCTGCCATCAGCCCGATGATCGTCACTACCACCAGGATCTCTATCAGCGTAAAGCCGGAAAGCGATCGTTCCTTGCTTCTGTCGCAGTTTTTGTTATGTTCACCTAAGCAAAACATGCTGAGTGCAAACCTCGTATTTTATGATTAGTGCCAGCTGATTACGTTGTCTTTATTGACCCCTACATTGGCCTTGAGGGTCGGATCCGCTTTGCCGTCCGGTCCCATAGACCAGATCATCACACTGGCTCTGACACCAAATGTATTCGCGCTGCCGGGCAGCTGATAATCCGGAACCAGCACCAGTCCCTGGATGCCCATTCTCACGTTGCTGGAATCGGCTCCTACTGCCATCTTTCCATACATCCAATCCACTGTGTAATCATCATAATTCAAGTCCAGGGAGATGAAATACGGATTGCCCCAGGGATCACGGTACACGCCCGTCGGATCTACCGCCGAAGGAGTACCGATCTTATTGCTGTCCTTCACATTCAGAAAAACTTCCTTGCGGGGATTACGCTGATGCTGATAGTTCGGCGTTTTCAGACCGTTGCCGTAGTATTCCATATCACGCAGGATGGCGATCACCTCCGCGTTGTTGGTCATATAACCGCTCTGGCAAGGCAGATTCAAATTCAAATCGTTATAACTCTTTCCTTCCGGAGGCTGCACATTGAACATGCCATAGGTAAAGTCGTATATTCCCGCTTTATCACTGGTTTCCTTGGAGGTGGGCAGCTTGCCGTAAGAGCTTTGATACTGAGAGATAGCACCCATCAGGTTGGACATTTCCACCTGAGCCTGTTTGATTTTGACCTTGGCCTTCCCCTTCACCACAGCCGGGAAAGTCATTCCGGCCAGGATGCCGATAATGGCGATCACTACCAAAAGTTCGATCAGCGTAAAAGCTTTATTTCTATTTGTTTTTATCTTCATATATTAAAATCTAATTTAAATAGTCTCTTCTCAGTTCGGGTTTCATTCCGTTCCAGTTCCCGATCACATAATACTCCACGTACCGGCGGCCGTTTTCATCCGTCTGCACATTGCCTTGGCGGGCCAGCTGAAACTCTGCCCATAAATCAAATTTGCCGGGATTGTTCGTTGGATCCGAGGAATTATAGTGCCACGGATTGTTCAACCCCATCTTGCGCCAGCCTTTACCGCGGGATTCCAGCTCCTGCCGGTAAAGCGGAGCCTGCACCGGGACTCGGAAGATATCAAAAGTCACCGTCCGGTTCATATTGGTGATCTTTCCCAGCTTGCTGTTGCTGTAGTTATTCAGAAAATTGCGTACCTTGGCAGGCTTCTCTGACGCGTTCAGGATACCGTCCGCGGCACCGCCAAACAGCGGTCTCATCTCCGCAGCTGTCAGCAGATGCAGACTGCCGTTCG
Source organism: Verrucomicrobiota bacterium (assembly GCA_017557085.1). Lineage (GTDB taxonomy): Bacteria > Verrucomicrobiota > Verrucomicrobiia > Limisphaerales > UBA1412 > UBA1412. Next base: position 5,663 of record JAFZAR010000173.1, read on the forward strand.
GTGTACGGGAATGAGGAGAAGAAAAAGCCATATTCGTAACGATGCAGCCCGTCAGCTCCAGAACCAGCTGATTCGTAGCGGAAGAACCGGGTATTCTGTTCCCATTGGGATACTTCAGCTGATTGTCCGGAGGATAGACCTTATATTTATCCTTATAGAACTCGATCGCGGTCACCAGGTGGGACAGCTCGCCCTGCACGCGGGCAATGCGCATCTTACTGCTGGCCAGTCCGGAAAGTCCCAGAATCATCCCTGCGAGGATGCCGATCAGTGCGATCACAGTCAGCAATTCAATCATCGTAAAGCCGACGGGCTGCCTGGCAGAGGCGATCCCGTTCTGCTTTTCCAATTCACTGTATATCTTACTGCTAAACACTTTAACTTTCTTCAGATAAATACGTTAATCAAATGATCCAAGCTCTTTTCAGAACTTTGTCTGGTACTCGCAACTTTCATGCCAAATTGTAAAAAGTATTTCCACTTTGCGTTTTGGCACAGCTTCGGGCACCAGACCGCGAATCTTCTAATCTCCGCCTGTACCTTCACTGCCCATACCATCCATCAAAGCGATCAGAGGCATGAACATAGCAATAACGATACTACCGACGATCACAGCCAGGAACACGATCATTACCGGTTCCAGCAAAGAGGTCATAGCCGCCACGGCGTTATCCACTTCTTCATCGTAATTGTCGGCGATCTTCATCAACATCTCAGGCAGCGCACCGGTCTGTTCACCTACGTCCACCATGGAGATCACCATTGGCGGGAAGATTTTAGATGCTTCCAGAGGTGCCGTGATCGTCTCACCTTCCTTCACGCTCTCGTGAATATCGCGCACCGCGTTGGCCACGATCACGTTACCGGAAGTCTCGCGCACGATCGTCAGAGACTGCAAAATCGGCACACCGGAATTGACCAGTGTACCCAGTGTACGGGTGAAACGCGCGATGGCCACCTTGCTGATCACCGGCCCAAACACCGGCACGACCAGCTTGAACTTGTCAAACAGCAGACGGCCTGTCTTGGTCTTGACCAGCAGTCTGAAAATGATAAAGCACACAAAAACTGTCGCGCAAGTTTCTATAAAGTGATGCTGGATCGTTTCGGAAACACCCAGAACGAACTCCGTAAATGCCGGCAATCCTTGACCTTGGACCAGGTCAGAGAAGATTTCCTTGAATTTCGGAATGACGACCACCATCAAAACGCCCATGATGACCACGGCCACGATCAGCACTGCCACCGGATAGAACATAGCGGCAACGACTTTGCCTTTGATCTTCTGGGCTTTCTCCATGAACTCGGCCAAACGCAGCAAGACGACTTCCAGCACACCGCCCATCTCACCGGCTTTCACCATGGAAATGAACAGTTTGTTGAAAACCTTGGGGTGCATGGCCAGCGCTTCGGAGAAGGTACCGCCGCCTTCGACCGCCACACCTATCTTCTGGATGGTCTCTTTCAGGGTCGGGTTTTTCTCCTGTCTTTCCAAAACACGCAGACCGCGCAGCAGCGGCAAACCGGCATCGATCAGCGTTGCCAGCTGGCGTGTGAATGTACAAAGCACTTTGGAACCTACGCCGCCCAGGCCGGGGATCTTATGGAAAGGAATACTGATTTCCTTCTTGGCTCCTTTGCCTCCACCCTTGCCGCCTTTGGCTGCTTTTTCTTTTCCTTTTTTGGCTCCTTTGCCCTTGGCCGCGGCTGCTTGCTGAGCTTCCACGACCTTGGTCGGGAACAGCTTCATTTCCTGCAGGCGCGCCAACGCTTCACTTTGGTTCTTCGCGTCCAGGCTGCCCTTGGTCTCCTTGCCTTGGGCATCCATCGCGATATAATTAAACTTGGGCATAACTCAAATGTTAAAACGCGGATCGCATAGGTTTCTTTCCCAGGCGACCCAACTCTTTCATTAGGTATATTTTAATACTTCTTCTATGGTTACTTCACCATCAAAAATTCCACGAATACCGTCCCGGCGCAGCGTGGTCATTCCGTCTTCGATCGCTTTGTCGCGCAGCACCGCTGTCGGCACACGATCATTGATCATCGCGCGGATCGGATCATTCACGACCAGCAGCTCGTAAATACCTTTACGTCCCTTATATCCTGTATCATTGCAGGAAGGACAACCACGGCCGTAACTGAAAGTCCGGTCTCCCACTTCTGCCTGGGTCAGTCCCAGCATAGAGAGCTGATTTTCCGTCGGCTCAAAGGACATCTTGCACTTCTTGCAGATGGTACGCACCAGACGTTGTGCCAGCACCGCCAGCAGTGTGGATGAGATCAGGAACGGCTCCGCTCCGATATCCACCATACGAACGACCGCGCTGGGCGCGTCATTCGTGTGCAGGGTCGTCAGCACCAAGTGACCTGTCAGAGATGCCTGGATCGCGATCTGTGTCGTCTCCAGGTCACGCATTTCTCCGACCATCACGATGTCCGGGTCCTGACGCAGGAAGGCGCGCAGCGCGCTGCTGAAGGTCATACCCACGGACTCATGGACCGGCACCTGCATAATGCCTTCGATATCATACTCAACCGGATCCTCTACCGTCAACAGCTTAGAAGAGGGATCATTGATCCGGTTCAATGCGGAGTAAAGGGTCGTCGTCTTGCCGGAACCTGTTGGGCCGGTGACAATAATAATGCCGTTAGGCTGTGTGATGATCTCGCCGAAACGCTCCAGCACATGCGTGGGCATTCCCAGCTTATCCAGCTCCAGCTTCTGCGCGCTGCGGTCCAGCACACGAAGCACCACGGATTCACCGAATTGCGTGGGAAGGCAGGAAATACGAAGATCGATCGGCTTGCCCGCGATCGTCATACTGATACGACCGTCCTGAGGCAGACGGCGCTCGGAAATATCCAGGTTGGCAATGATCTTCAAACGCGAGATCACCGGCAGCGCCAAATGCTTAGGCGGCGGCGCCATTTCATAGAGGGCACCGTCCACACGGTAACGGATCTTGAAAACATCCTCGAACGGCTCAAAGTGAATGTCAGAAGCACGATCCTGAACAGCCTGCTGGAGAACCAGATTGACGAACTTGACGATCGGCGTGTCATTGGCCATATCGGTCAGGTCATCCCCTCCCAGCTCCATTTCCGACAAATCCGCATCGTAGCTTTCGGAATCCAGTCCCAGCTCTTTCAGCACATCACCCATCGAGTCGGCCACTTCATTGCCGCCGCCTCCACCGTAATACTGCTGGATAGCCGCTTCGACCTGAGCCGGATCCGCCACAACGACAATGATCTCCTTGCCGATCGCGAAACCGATCTCATCCACCGCCGAGGGATTGAACGGATCCTCAAAGGCCACCTGCAGCACCGTTCCAAACAGTTCCACCGGAACACAACGGTAGGAATTGGCGGTCTCGGCCGGCATAGCGGCAATCGTTTCTGCCGGGATCGTTCCCATGGATTCCAGATCAACCACCTGAGTCGCCAGATTATCCGCCATCGTCTGGAGCAGCAGCTGGCGGTCCACCAGTCCCATCTCCACAATGATGTCGAAAACGCGTTTACCTGTGCGGTCGGCCTCCTGGATGA
>JAFZAR010000174.1 GCA_017557085.1 Verrucomicrobiota bacterium
AAAAGTCGTCAATGCCGGCAGAACGCTCCATCTCTATGTCGGCGCGGTGGATGAAAAAGACACCAAACGGCTGGAAACCGATGCTAAACTCTTCACCTCCAAAGACGGCACTCACTGGAAAGAGCAAAAAGTCACCGGACTCGTTCCGGGAAGCTGGCTCTGGTTCGTTCACTATGACGGCAAGACCTTCTACGGCAGCGCCTATCACCACAATGATCTGACCTCTCAGGCCAGCGCTATCCTCTACAAGAGCAAAAACGGAAAAGACTGGGAACCGTTCTTCAATATCCCGGTGATCGCCGGCAATGAAGTCTCTCTGGACACGGATGCCAACGGCGCTCTCTATGCTCTGGTGCGCTGCGAAATTCCTCCCTGTCATCCCTATCTGCTAACCATCCCAGATCTGAAGAAACCCGGACTTTTTGAACTGCGCCAGCTGCCCTTCACCCTGCAAGGACCCTTCCTGAAACGTGTGGACGGCGGATGCATCGTCCTGGGACGGCGCTGGGAAGATAAAGGCTGGCAGAATCCCTTTGGCGAGCCCAACCCACAGCGTCATATCGAAATGATCTGGCTGGGCGATGACCGCAGTATGAAACAGCTCTGCTCACTGGAAAGCGGCGGCGATTGCTCCTACACCGGCTGGGCCGCTCAACCCGATGGTTCCGTGCTGATCTCCTACTACTCCGGCCACGGTCACCAGTATCCCCAGGCAAACATCTACGTTGCCAAATTTCCCAAAGACTTCGATCAAGGCCCATGGAGAACGGACAAGTAATATCCTTTACCCCGTTCCGGATTAAAAAAAAGGTGAAAACCGCTGCCAGGCCACCCAGTCTGACAGCGGTTTTCGGTACGGTAAAAAGTGTTATGATAAACCGGCGGTTATTCTTCCGGTTCGGGTTCCAGAGGTTCTTCGTCTCCGCCATCCTCACCCGGCGGCGGATTCAGTTCATCCTCTAAAACGACTACATCGTCTCCCTCGCCTATCTCATCGAGGACTTCCGGCGCAGGAGGTGCCGGCGGGACATCCTCTTCCGGACGTTCCAGCATCACCGGGATTTCCGATTCCGGCGGCGCGGGAGGAAGCTCCTGAGCCGTGTTGGACTGTTCACTCTGTTCTTTCATCCAGTTGACACGGTTCTTCAGCAGATTCTCCACCGACCAGGTGGAAACGATATAGATCCAGTTTTCAAACTCTTTCTCTTTGGCTAACTTCTTCTGAAGACGTTCCAGATTGGCCTGGAATTCTTTATCCAGACGAGCCTTGTCTTCTTCCTTCTCATCCACGGCTGCTGTGCGTTCCGTGGGCAGATCCGCGGTCACCTTCATGGAGAGATAACGTCCCGATTCATCACCGGTCAGGCGGCCGATGTTGATCGTATAGGTAAAGCCGTCAAAGGTCTTCAGAACAGCGATCGTCGGAGTGTCCAGACGTGTTTCCGCCGTGTCTGTGTCACCGGGCAGCACATCCGTAAAGGAGGCATAAGAGAACACACTGGAAAGAGAGCGCGTCTTGGAGTTGTCCACCGTCTCATTCGCTCCGGCGTTCGTCAGGACGAAGTCGCCGGTGGCAGTCTCACGAGTGAACTCCCAGTCCGGAGCCGACTCGCCCATGAACTGCACGGAGACCGAGGAGAGTTTCTCCACTTTGAAGAAATCCTTGCTCAGCCATCCCGCTGCGTCCGTATTCACATTGTCAAAGGTCTCGCTGACCAGATAGACCGGAGCCTCGCCGCCTACCAGGATGTAACGTCCTTCGGGCATACCTCCGCCCATCATCGGATTTCTCTGAGATTCGGACTGGCGCATGAACTCTTTACCCAGCAACAGTGAAGCCAGCAGCTTACCGCTCTGGTTTTTCACATCCAGCTGAGTGCCGCCGTTCTCTGCCGTGCTGCTGGGCAGCAGGCTCAAACGGCCAAACTGGCTCTTGCCGGCTTCCACCACACGCAGCGGTTTCAATTCAGAGAGTTTCAAAACCAGATCGCTGATATTCTCGAAACTGGCCGGATAATTTGAACGCTCTTTCACGACCCAGATACCGTCCTGTTTCATCAGGGTGAGACTATTCTCCCCGCGAGCTATGTTGATTTGATCAACATCGTTGACAGGCATGTCTTCAAAGATCAGCCCGCCTGCCTCCACTGTCTTCCAGGAAGCGGAATCCTTCTTTGTTACAGTGAATGCCACTGCGATAGCTACCGCGGCAGCTACGATCAGTGCTATAAGTGTTTTTAGATTCATTTTGCAGCAGTACGTTTACGTTTAATGATTGCGATCACGATACCGACCAGCACCACGACAAACGCCATGCCTGCCGTGTTGATCCAGGTCAGATTATTTTCCAGAGAAGTGATATCTTTGCGCAGGTTCTTGCGGACCTCTTTCAGCTTCTTCGCTGTTTCGGCTTCGCTCTTGCGGAAATTGGCCAGCTCTGCCTTCTGTTCATCCGAAAGGATGAACTTCTGCGAGCCGTCCGTCTTGGCACGCTGCAGCTCGCTGATCTTTGTGCGGGCCTCGTTCAGACGGTTTTCCAGATCCATCAGCTGAGACTGATATTGCTGTTCAGCCTTGGCGCGGTATTCCTGGATCTTGGTGAACGGACGGTTCATCGTCGCGCGGCTGCGCATATTGATCAGGCTGCTGTTGCCGGCCAGTTGTTCAGTGATATTCTGCGCCAGAGTCAGGTTGCCGTTCAGCGGCTGAACGATCCTCTGTCCAAAGATGGAGGTGACTCTCACCGAGAAATTGTCATGGAGCATATCCACATCGCCCACCAGCACCACAGCGCCTTCTTTAGTCGCTTCTTTCAGAGCCGGTTTATCGGCTGTCTTTGCTTCATCAGCGTCTTTATCGTCGTCATCGTCTTCATCCTTGGCTTCCGTCTTCGCGGGCTTGCCGTCCGGGAAGGCTGTCTTGAACTTGCCGGTGAGCATCACCGCCAGATCATGCTGTTTGTTGGAAGCCTGAAAATCACGATTCAGGACCTGATTGCGTTCGGACAGCATCTTGTCCACCAGTTGTGAATTGGTGGAGGATTTGATCAGTGTTGTCTTGGTCAGACCATCCGCCGGAGTTCCGCTGAACGTACCGGCAAAGGCCATCAACGCGCTGTCCACCTGCGAGGTCGCGATATTTTCTTCACTGAACGCGTCCGCCGTCAGACTCAGCACCGTGATGAATTCGGCCTGACCTGTCTGAGAGCCTAAAGTCGTCGGGTAATTCTTATCAGCTATCACCCGTGTCGTGTCAAAGGTGATCCCCCAGGCCGTGAACAGCTTCTCCATCGTGGAGGCTGTGTCATACTGGGCCATCGGGTTCTGCTGGGATTGCCCCGCCGGATCCAGTCGGAAAAGCGGATCCACATAGGCCAGCATACGGCCGCCGCGCAGGATGAACTGATCCAGCGCGAAGAGTGTGCTGTCCGATAAATTCTTGGGATGAATAACGATCACGGTCTGGATATCCTCCGGGATCTCCTCCAGGCTCGTTCCCAGATCCACCACGTCAAAGTCGCTCTTCAGCTCGCTGATGAACGTCCAGGCCGGCATTCCGCGCTGCTGCATCTGCATCATCATCGGGTTCATTTCCATTCCGAACACCGGCAGATCGGTAACGACACCCACCTTCACCTTGTCCGGACTGGCCACACGGGCGATCGCGCGGGAAATATCGTATTCCAGCAGACGTTCGCGTGTCGGTGAGAGGAACGGCAGCGCCACGGTGTTGTCCAGGCAGCTGATGGCAATGCCCATGTAGATGGTGTCGCCTGTATTGATCGTCTGACCTTCCACACCGTCCGCGTGCGCCATATCTTCCGCGTCGGAATCCGGCTCCGGATTGTAACGCTTGACCTGCAGCATACCCTTGGCGGCTTTGCTGTATTCCTTCAGCAGATCATCCACATTGCGTGAATAGTTCTTTACAAAAAGCTGTGCCGCTTCCGAACCGCCCTGCGAGCAGTAGAATCTCAGCTCCACCGGCGTATCCAGATTCGCCAAAATATCCTTCGTTCCCTGGCTCAGTGTGAACAGACGGTCTTCAGTAAAGTCCATCCGCACCTTGTACACATTGGACAGCAGACAGACCGCCGCCACGATGGCCAGCATCACGATCACGCCCACCGTACTGAAAAGGAACGATACATTCTTATTACTCTTCATATCCTTCTAAAACTTCCTTTCTTGCTTTCTAACTCTGTTCAGACTCCTTGCTTCTAACCGGCGCGGTGACTCCTGATCACCACATTTGTCGTAAAGAGACAGAAGAAAATCAGTCCCAGGAAGAAAATGATATCACTGGAATCAATGATGCCGCGCTGGAACTGCGCGAAGTGCGTCATCACACTGATGCTCGAAACCGCGCTCACCATTGCCGGGCTCAGCCACTGGCTCAGCATCTCATTCAGCGGAGGCCAGCCCACCAGCACCAGGAATAAACAGGCAACCAGTGAAAGGATGAAGCTCACCACCTGGCTGCGTGTGATCGCCGAGGTCAGACAACTGACCGCCAGATACGCGCCCGCCATCAGGAAGCTGCCCACATAACTGCACAGGATCACCCCGTTGTCCGGGTTGCCCAGGTAATTCACCGTCACGATCATCGGGAAGGTCAGCGCCAGTGCCAGACCCAGGAAGATCCAGGAGGCTAAAAACTTGCCCAGGATCGCCTGCCATCCGGTCACCGGCATGGTCAGCAGCAGCTCGATCGTTCCCAACCGGCGCTCCTCGCTCCACAGTCTCATACCCACCGCAGGCACCAGGAACAGGTACAGCCAGCAGTGCCACACAAAAAACGGATTCAGCGATGCTTCATTGGCCGCGAAGAATCCGCTCACTTTGAAAGTAAAAAATCCCGCTAACAGCAGAAAGATCACGATAAACACATACGCCACCGGGCTGGAAAAATAACCGCCCATTTCGCGCTTTGCGATCGTGTACACATTTTGTACAGCTAAACTCATATCGTCTCTACCTCAAATATCAAAAGTTAAACATTCACCGTTACTATCGGGCCTTCCTTTGTACTTTTCTTGACTGTGTCCGGCAGCGTGATGCCGCGGAACACCTCGTCCAGACGGCCCTTGTCCATAGACAATTCATCAAACTTCCAGCCGGACTTTGTCACCAGATCGGCGACCAGTGCGGGGAAGTTCTCGTCCTTCTTGTCCTTCGGATAGACTCTCACCTTCACGTGTTCGCTGGTGCTCTGGATGACTTCCACCCGTTCGACCTGACTCAGGGTATTCAGCTTGCCGCGGACATCGCCTTCGGACACGCCGTAAACATTCAGGCGGACGGAACCGAAATTCGGATGCATCGCCTTCAGCTCGTTCGGGCTGCCGTTGGCCACAATATGACCGCGGTCAATGATGATGGCGCGCGTGCAGACCTCCAGCACTTCCTCCAGGATGTGAGTGGAGAAGATGATCGCCTTGCGCCGTCCCATGTTGCGGATCAGCGACCGCACCTCGTGCTTCTGATTGGGATCCAGACCGTCCGTCGGTTCGTCCAGGATCAGATAATCCGGATCATGGATGATAGATTGAGCGAAACAGGCGCGGTGTTTGTAACCTTTGGAAAGCGTGTCCACCGTCTGGTGCGCCACCGGTTCCAGAAAACAGGTCTCGATCGCCTCCTGCACCGCTTTTTTGCGATCGGCTCCGCGCAGACCGCGCAGTTCCGCCGCGAAACTCAGAAAACCATAAACAGACATATCCGCGTATAACGGAGCATTCTCCGGCAGATAGCCCAGAAGCTGCTTGGCGCGGATCGGGTCATTGAGCATATCGAATTCGCCCACTTGAATATTGCCCGAATCCGGCGGGATAAACCCGGTGATCATACGCATCGTGGTGGATTTGCCGGCGCCGTTCGGCCCCAGGAAACCCAGCACTTCCCCCTTGCTGACGGTGAAAGATATATTATCTACCGCCTTTTTGGGTCCAAAAAATTTGACAAGATTCTCTATCTTAATCATCACTATTTCCTGATGAGAAAACCGCCGCCCTTGAAAGCCGCCTCACGCGGACAGCCTCTTCAAAGGCCGTTTCTCTTTTTGAAAGTATCGTCACGGCAGATCGCTCTCTGCCGCGCTGTTGAATTTATAGCACAAACGGCAGACAGTTCAATACTAAAATAACTCTCTCGCGTGTGAGAAGTTCTGAAATTTTTCAGCCGGCCTTTTCAAAAGCCGCGCTGTTCATCCTCGTACCGCTCCATCGCCTCGATCATTCCCGGCACCGTATGCGGTTCGGCCTCCACCGTTACCTCCAGCCCCAGATCCCGGATCGCCTTCGTCGTTTCCGGGCCGATACTGGCCAGCTTCAATCCCGTGAACTGACGGGTCATTTCCTTTAGATCATATTGAGCGTGAAAATGTTTTACAGCAGATGGACTGCAGAACGTCAGCCAGTCGGCTCCTTCGCTGCGCAGAGCGGCGTTCTCCATCACTTCGGGCTGTTCGCTCACTGTGCGGTAGAACGGGATATCATCCACGATCGCACCCATATCCTCCAGCGTCTTAGGCAGATCGGCGCTTCCCTTCTCCGGCCGTATCAGCAGGATCCGGCGGTTCTCCAGCGCGTCGAATTTGTCGATCGCTTTGGCTACTTCCTTGCCGGTAAAGACCTTGGGCACCACATCCACCTGAAGCCGCAGCGCTTCCAGCCGGGCCGCGGTGGCAGGTCCCACGGCGGCGATCCTCGCTCCGCCGAAATCTCTCATATCCTTGAACTTGCGGAAGAACAGCGTAAAGAACATATCCACCCCGTTGGCACTGCTGAAGATCACCCAGTCATATCCGTTCAATCCGGCGATCGCGTCCACGATGCTCTCCCGGTCGGTATGCGGCTCGATCTTGATGGACGGCACCGCGATGGCTCTGGCTCCCCGTTCCGCCAGTGACCGGGTAAAGTCCTCTGACTGCGTTCGGGCGCGGGTCACCACGACTCTCTGACCGGACAGTCCCCGTTTTTTCTTTTTCAGCGTATGTGCCAAAGTTCCATGACTTTGCAGCCGGACGGCCTGTTTTCCTTCTATCAGAGCCAGATGATCCCCCTCCGCCAGCAGCGGCAGCGGCTCCAGGATCACACGGTACTCCGGCGGCAGATTCAGACAGCACCGGGGCAAGCCTCCCCATTCTTCCACACGCCTGAAATAAACGATATCTCCTTTTGCAGAAAGGGCTTCTTTTGAAAAATCGGTCTGATCCGGCGCGATCTCCTTCACAAAATCCGCATCCGCCTTGAGCGCCTCCGCGCACTGGGCTTTCACATAATTCCGAACCGCTTGCGAAACCGTCGCGTCCACCAGCACACGTCCCGCGCGCGCCAACAGCACCGCTCCGTGCATACTCATGAATGGCAGCTCTCCGGGGCCGACCCCGACAACAAAGACCTTCTCCTCAGACCTCATACCCGCAGTGTAACACATTCCTCTTTCCGATGCACAATTATTTTGGCAATTCCGGGTTGCCATCTTGAAATTTTTCCCGTAAAATGAAAACGACTTTTATGAAAACGGAAGCTACAAAAAGTGTGAGCCGTTCGGGAATGTCCCGCCGGCAATTTCTGGGAACCAGCATGACCGCCGCGGCGGCAGCTGTCGCGTTCCCCTACGTGATGACACGTCCGGCCTTCGGCGCGGAAGGTACTGAAGGGATCCGTCTGGGTGTGATCGGCACCGGCAACCAGGGCCGCAATCACCTGAATCAATCTCTTGTTTTCAAGAATGTTGTGGCCATCTGCGATGTGGATGACAAACATCTGGCCGCGGGCAAGGATATCGTTGAGAAGAAAGCCCAGCGCACTCCTGCCACCTACAAGGACTACCGCAAGATGCTGGAAAAAGAGCAGTTGGACGCTGTCCTGATCGCTACGCCGGATCACTGGCACGCCAAGATCGTGGTGGAAGCCTGCGCCGCCGGCAAACACGTCTATGTGGAAAAACCGATGGGCCTGACCATCCACGACACACAGATGATGCTCAAGGCCGCCCGCAAGTTCAACGTCGTGGTGCAGAACGGCAGTATGCAGCGCTCCATGGCCGGATTCCGCGAAGCCTGCGAATATGTCCGCAATGAATACATCGGCGAGGTCAAGACGGTCCGTGTCGGTCTGCCGGGCGTAAACTTCAATGAACCGTTCCGCGCGAACACCAATCCTCCGCCGGAACTGGATTACGATATGTGGCTGGGACCCGCTCCGTGGCGTCCGTACAATCAGAACCACGTCCATTACAATTTCCGCTTCTTCTGGGACTTCGCCGGCGGCCAGATGGCCAACTGGGGTGCCCATCACCTGGATATCGCCCAATGGGGTCTGGGTATGGATGAGACCGGTCCCGTGGAGATCAGCGCCCGCTGTGAATATGACGCGCAGAAACGCTATGAAGTTCCCAGCTGGTTCGAGATCACCTATAAATACGCCAACGGCGCCAAGATCATCTGCGGCCAGAGCCAGCGCGACGGCACGACCTTCGAGGGTCAGGACGGCATGATCTGGGTCAACCGCGGCAAGCTGGAATGCTCCGTTCCGGGCGTGCTCGGCACCAAGCTGAAAGATGACGAGATCCATCTCTATGTGAGCAAGAACCATCATCAGAACTGGTACGACTGCATCCTCGGCGGCAAAGATGCCAACGGTCAGTACAAGCGTCCCATCACAGACGTGGAGATCGGACATCACTCCACCACGCTCTGCAACCTGGGCACCATCGCCTGCCGTACCGGCCACAAGCTGAAATGGGATCCGGCCAAGGAAGAGATCCTGGACGACAAGATCGCCACATCCTTTATGGATTACGAGTATCGCGCTCCGTATAAGATGCTGGAATTCTAATCGTTCCCATTGATTTGAACAAATCAGGCCGGGCAGAGTTTCCTCTATTCGGCCTGTTTTTATCTATCCTTTTTATGTATAAGAATCTGCACGACTTTATCCACTATCTCTGGGACAACCTGACCGGAACGGAATTTTCGGTGGAACAGCTTCTGGATCAGCTTCAGCAGGACGGAGGCGAAGAGGCCGCCGCTTTGACAGAATCTCTCATCCACGAACTGCTGGAAGGCCAGGAGGATCTGGACTGGGATACTGCCCTGGATGCCTGCGCCGAAACCACCTTTCACTATCGCTCTCAGGGAATTGAAAACCTCACCCCTCAGCAGATCGTGGCCGCGGTCTTCTCCATCTGCGTGCTCTCCGACTCCAGTCTGATAGATGAATACCTGACCGATACCCTGATTATATGCGGGATGCTGGCAAAATTCGTTGAGCAAGAATGGAATCGGGTATTGGATGAAGAAGAAGTAAAACCGGAAGATTTACTTGAACTCGGTCCCAAAATGGATGAGGATGACCTGCTTTTCATCACCAATTACCTCTTTTCCAAGGACGGCAGACGGATCGCGCCGTCTGATGATGAGGTGGATGATAATATTGATATTGATGATATTGACGACTAAGGAACGCGCCCGTGTTACTCCGCGGGCATTTCCTTGAGCTGGATCTGTTCGGCCTTGCCGATCGAAAATCCCAGGAACTGACGGGCTACCCGCGCGAAACGCGAAGCCTCGTCCGTCACGTAGGGGAATATCCTGCCCACAGAAGCTGAGGGCGACAGCAGATCCAGATCCGCCAGCCGGCGGCGTACATGCGCGGCACAGCTTTCTGCCGAATCCACCAGATTGATAGGACGATTGGCAAGCCCCTTCAGCACTTTCAGGATCGTGCGCTTGAGCAGCGGATAATGCGTACAGCCCAGGATCAGCGTGTCTATCTGCTCGATCACCAGCGGCGTGAGATACTCCTCCAGCACTTTGAACGTCACCGGATGCGACAGCCAGCCCTCTTCCACCAGCGGCACCAGCAGCGGACAAGCCTGGGCAAACACCTCCACATTGGAAAGCCTCTCTTTCATGGCCGTGTCATACGCTTTGCTGCGGACGGTGGAGGCTGTGCCGATCACGCCTACTCTTTTATTGCGGCTGACGATCAGCGCCGCTTCGGAACCGGGAACGATCACACCGCAGATGGGCAGATGGAAATAGCGGTTCAGCGCCGGCAGAGACCAGGCCGAAGCCGTATTGCATGCCACCACAATGGCCTTCACCCCTTGCTCCACCAGGAACTGCGCGTCCTCACAGGCAAAACGGACGACCGTTTCCTGTGACTTGGTGCCGTAAGGGACTCGCGCCGTATCTCCCAGATAGATGATATCTTCATTCGGCATCAGACTGCGGATCTGCCGCACAACGGTCAATCCGCCGATGCCGGAATCAAAAACTCCTATCGGACGGCTCTTTATTTCTTCTTTCCGGGGTTCCATAGTATAAGAGCGGCTTCGCTGCTTCCGCAACGCTGCCGCTCATCAAAACAGATACACCTCACCTTCTCAGTGAGGCTCGAAAGGCTCTAAGCCTGTTCCCATTGTTCACGGAGCAGCTTGCAGGCGTTCTCCAGAAGCGTCTTGCGATCGCCTCCGCAGCCGCACTCAAAGCTCACATAGTGCTGATAGCCAATGGCCTTCAGACCTCTGAAACCGTCAATGTAATTATCAGCGTCACCGTCTTCTCCGGGGATGCGGCGTTTTTTGCGGCTGGCCATGTGCACATGCCACAGCCATTTGGCTCCGGACACGAACGCGGCAAAATCGGAAGTCTCTTCCCAGGTCATGTGCCAGAAGTCGCCCATCAGAGCCACACCCGGATTATTCACATCTTTGCAGATGGCGGCACCGTCTTCCACCTGGCGCAGGAAATACGCCTCACCGCGGTTCAGCGGTTCCAGGATGACGTGAGTTCCGCATTTGACAGCGTGTTCACCCAGCTCCGGCAGAACTTCTTCCACCATGATCTTGCGGCCTTCCTGGTTACCCAGTTTGGTCTGACCATTGAACGCGGGCACCATGATGACACCGGTAGAACCCAGTTCGCCTGCCGCGGTCACGATCTCTTTGATGCTGTCAATGGCCTGACGGCGGACTTTCGGATCGTCGGACATCGGCACTCCGCTGAAACCGGCGCAGATGGCGCTGATCTTCACTTTGCGCCCTGACAGGGCCTTCTTGAACTCGTCCACGCGCTTGGCTAATCCGCCGCCGCCCGGTTCAAGACCGACCACGCCATTGGCTTCGCAGAAGTCCAGTTTCTCGTTCAGACTGTTGCCATAAGCCACTCCTTCCTGGAAGGAGATGTTCAGGACTGCCTTTTTCGCGGGATCAGGGATCTGAAACGCGTTGGCCGCCGGCGCTAACACTGTGGCCAGACCGGCCATAGCTGACAACTTGAAAAATTCACGACGTTGCATATTATTCTTAACTATTTTCTATGATTCTTTTTTGATGCCCTCTTTCCGTGTCCGGCTTACAAGGTAAGCAAGTGACGAGAGCCATCTGACGGAAAGAGGTTACCTTTTTTGCTCCGATTTGAAAACCTTTTTTCTGCAAAATCAGCGCTTTTCTTATTCTTTGCCCTTCGGGGTGACCGGTTCCGTCTCCACATTGAACAGGAACGCGTGATACGCTTCCTTGTTTTTCAGCTCGATATACGGAACCACATTGGAACCAGGTGTTTCCAGATACCATACTTTCGATTCGCCGATATAGCTCTTCAGCTTCAGATCCTGGATATCGCCGGAGTCCTTGTTCATCAGGACGTATGGTCCATAGCGCAGAACGGCTTTCTCAAACTTCTGAGGCTCAGCGCTTAACTTCAGATGAACCGGGTTCACTCTGGACGGGATCCTCGGCTCCAGATAGCACGGCATGGAGAACGCGGCCGTGTACCGCACATCCGCATTATCCGGCACTTTCGTCATGCTGATTTCCAAGTACTTGCCTCTCTCATCCAAACGGTCATTGATCTTCTCGGCACTGTCTATATTCTTCCTCGGCTGAGGGTTACCCAGCACCTCACTGCCGGCCCGCAGACATGATCCGGCCCATTCGGGTTTACGCAGGATCACCTTGGGCGGCACTCCTTTATCCTTATCCGTGCTGGTGACTTCCACCTCGATGGCCCAGGAATCAAAGGAATCCGTCATGCTCTTATCGCTGTAGTTGACCTTTTGTTTAGTTTTGACATTCCAGACCTTGCCGTCCACCTTCACAGTCGTCTCGAAAGCGATCGGGAAATTGATGTAGATACCCTCCGGCGTGCTCACCGCCAGATACGAGCGCAGTTTGTGCAAAGCCAGCGCGCCGTGATAGGTACAGCACCAGTAAGACTCCGCCACAGGCTGATTATAGGCATAAGCGCCAATGTCATCTGATCTCAGTATCCGATGCCCGAAACCGCCGGTCGCCCACTGATTGGTCATCATTTCATTCCACAAAAGCCGCTCCGCCATATCCAGATAACGAGCCTTGCCCGTATTGGCCCACAGCAGCAGATTCAGTCTCAGCCAGTCTGCTTCCGAACAGCCTTCATCCGTACCGGTGAGCGCCTTCAGGAAAAGCTCGAACACACCGCCGCAGGGACTGACATATCCCTCATAAACAGCGGCTTCCCAGCGGTCTTCCGCGCGTTTCAGAAAACGGTCCAGCCCCGTCTCCTCATAGATCATCACCAGCGCGCCGGTCTGACTCAGCGAACCGTGCGAGTGACCCGACAGCAGGTCAAACTTCTCATGAAAATCCGCCATCTTCACCGCCGTATCCAGATAACGCTTCTCCCCGGTCAGACGGTACAGCTGCACCAGTCCTTCCATTCCCTCATAAACACAAGTGACATAAGCACTGGCATACTGAGCCTTGGTCTCATACTCACTCATCCGCTTGGGATCGCAGAAACGCGGATAGACCGTGTTGACATAGAAATCGCCCAGTTTCTGTGCCGCTTCACGCACCTGGGTCAGATCGAACTTTCTCGCGGCCTCTGTCAGACCCAGCAGCAGACGGCCGTTGCCCCACAGATTCGGCATCATCGTCACCTGGTCGCTGTGTTCATCGAAATCCACCGAGCTGTTCCAGTCTATATCCTTGCCGAAATGCCCGTCCGCCTTCTGGTAACGGGTGATCTCCCTCAGCACCGGCATCAGTGTTTCCGGCCAGGGCTGATCCGCGCTCGAAACCGCCGAAGTCAGCTCAATGAACCGTCCCGAAATATCTCCGCTGAAGTTCGTGAAACGCCTGGGCTGGTTGAAATTGACATCCGCCAGGATAAAATCCTTGGTCAAAAGCTCCTGCGTCATCCGGTCCAGAGCGTCCCGATAGGACTTGGCCAGAACCGGATCCGTATAGACCGCTGTGGGATCCTGCTCGATCGCCGGGCGTTTCCAATCCGCCGCCTGACACTGCCAGACGCATCCCGCGGCCAGTGCTAAACACAATAACCTGTTCATCTTCATACGCGCAAATCCTACCAGATCCGCTCCGCCCCGGCAATATTTTTCATGTCCATTTGACAAGCCGTGGGCCGCGTCCTAAGATAATTCCCGTATGAGTGAAGCATCTCTCAAGTTTCTGGAAACTTTAGTCAATACCCCGACCCCGTCCGGGTTCGAGGCCAAAGGTCAGCGTCTGTGGATGGATTACGCCGGGCAGTTCGCTGATGAAGTCCATGCCGACGCTTACGGCAACGCGACAGCTATTTTCAACAAAGGCGGCTCGCCCCGCCTGATGGTCATTGGCCACGGTGATGAGATCGGCCTGATGATCAGCTATATCTCGCCGGAAGGCTACCTCTATTTCCGCAGTATCGGCGGTGTCTTTCCGGGGATCCTCCGCGCTCAGCGTGTGACTATCCATACAGCGAACGGTCCTCTGGCCGGTGTGATCGGTTCCGTGCCGCCGCACCTGATGGACAAGACCAGCAATGAACCCGAAAAGCTCAAGATCAATGACCTCTTTATTGATATCGGAGCCAAAGACCGTGAAGACGCGCTGAAATACGTGCGCATCGGCGACCCCGTGACCCTGGACGGATATTTCTCCCGTCTGGCCAACGGCAACCTGGTGGCCCGCGCCTTTGACAACCGTGTCGGCAGCTGGATCGCGGCCGAGACCATCCGTCTGCTGAAGGAATCCGGCAAGCCATGCAACGCAGAAGTGATTGCCACATCCAGTGTTATGGAAGAGATCGGCTGCCGCGGGGCAATGCAGATCGCCTACTCGGTCAAGCCCGATGTCGCCCTGGTGGTGGACGTGACCCACGCGACCGATTATCCCGGCGTGAGCCATACCCAGCACGGCGAGACCAAGATGGGCAAAGGTCCCACTCTGACCCGCGGAGCCTGCAA
>JAFZAR010000016.1 GCA_017557085.1 Verrucomicrobiota bacterium
CCGCCTCAACCGAATGAGCCTGTTTTCTGGAGCGGTCACGAAACACCTAAGCCGCCTACACCGAGGCTTATCCAGTTCAATCTGAAAAAATATCTGGCTCTGGCCGGATTGGATCCGACCCTGACACCGCACAAGCTCCGTCACAGTTTCGCCACGCACATTCTGGATGCGGGCGGCGATCTGCGCAGTGTGCAGGAACTTCTGGGGCATGAACATATCGCCACGACCCAGATCTATACGCATATCACCGTGGAGCGGCTGAAAAAGGTTTATAACAAAGCCCATCCGCACGCCTGAACCGACAGCGCGCCTTATTTGAAGGTGAGGAAATGCACCCGGCGGTCCACTCCGACCATGACGATGCCCTCCTTGTACAGTCCGATCCCTTCCTGCTCGCCTTTGATGCCGATGTCGGGCAGGTTGACACAGGTGACAAACTTCTCACGATCCAGATCTATCACCCTCAGCGAGAGACCTTCCTGCAAATTGATGCCATAGATCTGATAGATCCGGTTATTGCGGCAGAAGGCTCCCTGAGTGGCCGTCACACAGGGCAGTTCAAAAGTTTTCTCAGCGTCGGCCAGGGTCAAAGTGACATCGCCTTTCTCCCAGGACGGCAGCGGATAAACACGGATGATCAGTTTATTCCCTTCCGCGACATGATAATTGTTCTGAGTATAGCCCATCTGGATGATCTTGCCGTTCTCGTTGTCCAGGATCACATTCGGGTAGTAGCAGTTACAGTCTTCGGGCTTTGGCCAGGTGATCGTCTGCACCGGTTCCATCCTGAATTCCCCTTCTTTGCCGGTCAAACGATACACCATCACGTTGTATTTCAGGATGTTCTCCATGCTGATATACAGCAGCGGAAAAGGATCGCTCCCGTCATAGTATTGACGGCTGAAATTGGCGTTATTGCAGTGGAGCAGCTTATCGCGTTCCAATTCAATAGTCTGGACAAGTTTACCCGTCTCCAGATCGTAGATCGCGCAGCGTTCACGGTAGTTATTGAACTGGAAGAGGTACTTGCCATAGACCGCCGCGCCCTGCACGGAGGAGTCTTTCACCTCGTGCGTCTCCGTAAAAAGATACTCGATATTCATTACGGGCGAAGTCAGATCTATCCGCTCTCCGCTGTAAGTAAAATCTTTAGCTGAGTCCTGTGCATACACTCCCTGCGCCGCGAATACCAACGCTCCGGCCAAAACACTCTTGAACAATGATCCGCTCCAAGCTTTCATCATGTCCCCAGTATTCCCCGAAATCTCGCCCCGGACAATGAAAAATCCACCGGGATGGAAATTTTCCGGGAACCGGCGACAGAAAGAACCACAGAGAAACACGGATATGCACAGATATAATATTGAAAAAAATCCCCGGCGGGGTAAACCGTCGGGGGTTTTGTTTTTATCGTAATACGATCATTATTTCACCGGAACCAGTGCAACACGGAACCCGAAGCTGAACCAACTGTCGTCCGGGTGGTTGCCGTCCCGGTACGCTGAACGGCAGTTGGGCGCGTCGCTGAACCAGCTGCCGCCGCGAATCACGCGGTCCGAGCCCGAACTAGCACCTTTGGGATCCGTTACGGATGATGCCGGATAAGCTCCATACCAGTCCA
>JAFZAR010000175.1 GCA_017557085.1 Verrucomicrobiota bacterium
GAGAATGGAATAAGAACTATCCGGATACTTTTTCAAAAAGTCCTGAAACTTCTTCGTTGCGTCCGCGTCACCGCGCTGAGCATAACACCAGATCAGCTCAATCTGTGCTGTAACATAATTGGGCGACGTTTCCGGATTATGCTCCAGCCACTCTTGATACGCGCTGATCGCCTCATCAAACTTTCTCTCATAAAGCCAGCTGCGTGCCTGCGAATAGGATATCTCCGGCAGGATAGAGCTTTCCGGTGAAAGTTTTAAACATTCCTGGAACTGGAAACGTCCCTCCGCCGGTTTACCAATGTCGCACAGGAAATTTCCAAAGCATATCAGATCCCGCTCTGTAAAGACACCTTTGGGGTATCGTTCGCGCACGGCATTCATGGTCTTTCTGGCCAGATCCTCATTACCGAGTTCGATAGCGGAACAAAGCTGGATGTGATAAGCCTGTTCCTGAAGTTCCACGGGGATGCTTTGATCTTCCGCATATATCTTCATATACTCTGTCAATGTACCCAGCACAGCCACAAACTGCTTCTGGTAAAACTGCAGCTCTGCCAGCTTGACACGAGCCAAAGCGTTGTCTTCTGAAGCCGGCAGCAGATCCACCGCTTTTTCAAACTGTGTCTGCGAGTTCTTCACATCTCCCAGTTCCCAATAGCATAATCCCAGATCCAGAAAAGCTCTGGGCAGATAAACGCTGTTGGTAAAGGTACTGATCAAATTCGTATAGCAGTTGAAAGCCGAGCTGACCATCGGATTATCCACACCGCGGCCGGACTTGATCAAACGCACCGGAGCGGTTCCCTGATAATAATTCTGCAAATAAAGATTCCCCAGCGTAACCAGTATCTCATCATTATAGGGCTTGCCGTCTGTTTCCTGCATAAAATTTTCCAGCAGTTTGATGGCAGCATCCTGTTTCTTCTGCTCCAGCCGAATCCTTACCGTATTCATCAGCGCCATACAGCGGTCATCCAAAGAAATCAATTTATTGGCCAGGTTCTTTTCATAGACTTGGGCAGCCTCCTCCATACGGTTTTCCTGTTTCAGCAGATCACCCTGCAGAGCCAGCCCCTGATACTCCAAATTGAGCAGTCCGAGGTTTGTCGTCAAAACCAGCAAATTCGTCACATTCTGACCAGCTCCTTTGACATCCTGCTGCGCCAGACTCAGCCGGGTCAGCAAATACAAACGGTGCCACTGCAGTTCCGGCGGCAGATTATTATCCGCCACCTTGTCCAGCACCGCCTGAGCCTGAGCAAATTCATTCTGGATCAGATGCATTTCTGCCAGCAAAAGACGCACCTGGATCACATTGACATTATTGGGATCTTTTTCCGCTATTTTTAGAAACAATCCCTGGGGATCTTCAAACAAATCGATCGCCCTCTTATTTGCTCCCAGCCGTCTGAATGCTACTCCCATGTAATAAAATGACTGAGGCAAAAGCGGCGAATTGGGATAATCCTTGACAACAGATTCCAAAAGACTGACCGTTTTCGGATAATCTCCCAACTTGAAAAAGGCCATCCCGGACCAAAAGCCGTAGCGGTCTTTTCCCTCACTCAAAATAGTGGTGTTTGTATCCGCCATCAGCGGCTGGAAAAAATTCAACATCTCCGTGTACTTGCCATCGCGATAAAGAGACAACCCCTGATAGACAGTCGCGTTGACCAAGTTCGTGGACTGGGGATATTTGGCACAGAAGTCACCAAACTCCTTATAAGCACGTTCAAACAAACTATCATTATAAGCCGCGACAGCCGCATTGAAAACCGCCGCCTCATCCGGCTGAGGCGGAGCTGCGGGCTGTTCAGGCGGTGCCGCCGGTGTCTCTTCCTTGGCCGCGGGCGCGGCAGGAGGATTCTCCACTGGAGCCTTGGGCGTTTCCTGCGGCTTAGTGGCTTCCTGTACAGTGGGCGCGGGTGCCTTTGGAGCTTCAGCAGGTGCCTCCGCGGGTTTCCCATCCTGAGCCAAACCGGAACTCATGATTCCCAGCCAAAATAATAAAATAAAAAAGAACCTTGTCATAACAACAAAGAACGAGTCAACTTCTCCTTATTTGCGCAAGAGCATCAAACGCTCTACATATTTGCCTAAAATATCCGTTTCCAGGTTCACGTAAGAGCCAACTTTCCGCTCTTTCAATGCCGTGACCTC
>JAFZAR010000176.1 GCA_017557085.1 Verrucomicrobiota bacterium
AGCCGTATGAACATCACTGGTTGTCGCACCACCTACGATCAGGGGAATCTTGAATCTGGCCCGCTGCATTTCCTCAGCCACATGCTCCATCTGTGCCAGAGATGGTGTGATCAGTCCGCTCAACCCGATTGCATCCACTTTATATTCCTTAGCCGCGTTGATGATATCCTTACAAGGAACCATGACTCCTAAGTCTATAACTTCATAATGATTACACTTGAGAATGACACCCACGATATTCTTCCCAATATCATGGACATCCCCTTTTACTGTCGCCATTAAAACTTTTTTCTTGGTCTGTGATTTCAACGACGAACTGTCATTGATCAATGGAGTCAGGATATTGACTGCTTTCTGCATCACACGTGCGCTCTTTACCACTTGAGGCAAGAACATTTTGCCGGCTCCAAACAACTCACCGACTCGTTTCATCCCATCCATGAGAGGACCTTCAATAATCTTTACCGGATCAGGATAAAGGCCGCTGATCTCTTGTATGTCAGGTTCCAGAAAATCCGTTATCCCTTTCACCAGAGACACGGAAAGCCTTTCTTTGACAGGGAGCTTTCTCCAGGCATCCGTATCCTCTTTTCCCTTGGCAGATACAGTCTGTCCTTTAGTCTCAACGTACTTGAGAAGTTTTTCTGATGCCTGGTCGGTCCGGTTCAAAACGAGATCTTCTGTCAATTTGCGGAATTCAGGATCTAAATCTTCATAAACACCCAACTGTGCTGCGTTGACAATAGCCATATCCAAACCGGCCTGCACCGCGTGATAAAGGAATACGGTATGGATCGCCTCGCGAATGACATTATTGCCTCGAAACGCAAAGGACAGGTTACTGATCCCTCCACTGGTTTTGGCATAAGGCAGATTCTTTTTGATATACCGTACCGCTTCAATGAACCAGACCGCGTAATTATCATGTTCCTTCATTCCGGTACCGATTGTCAGCACATTTGGATCAAAAATAATATCTTCCGGCGGGAATCCTGCTTTCTCTGTCAACAAATGATATGCACGAGTGCAGATCTCGATCTTTCGTTCTAATGTAACTGCTTGCCCCTTCTCATCGAAAGCCATCACTACCACCGCTGCTCCATAGCGGCGGATTTTACGGGCATGATCCAGGAATACTTCTTCTCCTTCTTTTAAGCTGATAGAATTAACAACACCTTTACCCTGCAAACACTTTAGACCGGTTTCGATCACATCCCAGTTAGAGCTGTCCACCATCACTGGAACTCGCGCAATTTCCGGTTCAGAACCTATCAGATTCAAGAAGTCATGCATTGATTTCTTGGCATCCAGCAAACCGTCGTCCATGTTGACATCAATGATCTTAGCCCCATTTTCAACCTGATGACGAGCGACCGAAAGAGCCTCTTCAAACTGTCCTTCCTGAATCAATCTAAGGAATTTTTTAGATCCGGCCACATTGGTTCTTTCGCCCACATTGATCAGATTCATTGACGGTGTGATCGTCAGTGGATCCAAACCGCTCAAATGGGTAACATGCTCACGGAGTGCTAACTTTCTTGGAGGCACTCCCTGAACTTTTTCAGCAATGGCACGAATAAAATCCGGATTTGTTCCACAGCATCCACCGACAATATTGACCCAGCCTTGACGAACAAAATCTCCCACGATTTCCGCGTTTTGTTCCGGAGTAACATCATACTCACCAAAAGCATTCGGCAATCCCGCGTTCGGATGACAAGATATA
>JAFZAR010000177.1 GCA_017557085.1 Verrucomicrobiota bacterium
AATGAAGGTGCCGTCAAATGGTACACGGATGCTCTGAACCACAAGGATGTTCTGCCGGCCTACAAGACCTGGCTGAATGAGAGGCTCCAACTGATCAAAGACGGTAAAAACAGTCCATCCGAATCTTAATCATCGGATCCGCCGCATTCGATGAAAGTCGAACATGTTATCACACGCCTGATCATAGGTGGTGCCCAGGAAAACACACTTTCCACCGTACTGGGACTGCATGCCATTCCCGGTGTGGATGTCAAACTGATCTCCGGCCCCACCTCCGGCCCGGAAGGGACTCTGGAACCGGTGGCTCGTTCCGTGGAAGGTCTCTTCGAGATCGAACCTGACCTGGTACGCCCGGTCTCTCCTCTGCATGATCTCAAGGCTCTGATCTCGCTCACACACCACTTCAAGGAAACACAGCCGCAGATCGTCCATACCCATAGCGGCAAAGCCGGGATCATCGGCCGTCTGGCGGCAGCGCTGGCATACGTTCCCTGCATCATCCACGGGATCCACGGACCCTCTTTTGGCAGTTTTCAGGGAGCTTTTCCCAACTTCATTTACCGAAATGCGGAACGTCTGGCCGGACGGTTCACCCGCCATTTTATCGTGGTGGTCAACGCCATGCGGGATCAATACCTGGAAGCCGGCATCGGCCGGCCGGAACAATACACTCGCATCTTCTCCGGCTTCAACCTCGCTCCTTATCTGAGCGCGCGCAATGACCTGAAACTCCGCGAACACTACGGCATCCGCCCCGACGACATCGTCATCGGCAAGATCGCGAGACTCTTTTTCTTAAAAGGCCATGACGAACTCTTCGCGGTCGCGCCCCGCATCATCCAGGCCGAGCCGCGAGTCAAATTTCTGCTGATCGGCGACGGCATTCTGCGTCAGAAATTTGAAGAACAGCTGGAGGCGCTCCACATCCGCGACCACTTTATTTTCACGGGACTGGTTCCGCCCACACAGATCCCCAAACTAACCGGGATCATGAATCTGCTCGTCCACCTCTCCTTCCGCGAAGGTCTCCCCAGAGCGCTGCCCCAGGCGCTGGCCGCCGGCAAACCCGTTGTCGCCTTCGACTGTGACGGAGCCCGCGAAGTCTGCATCAACGATCAAACCGGATTCCTTGTCCCCCTGAGGGATCAGGAAAAACTGGCTCAGTCGCTGATCGCTCTGGTCCGCGATCCCGCGCTGAGGAAACAACTCGGCACCCAGGGACGCGAGTACGTGACCCAGCGCTTCTCCGAGCAAACCATGGTCCGGCAGACTTACGAACTCTACCAAAAACTGCTCTCCTGAACAGTTCCCCCTTTATCCCTGCCGGACAAACTGCTACACTCTGAGCGACTATGAAGTCACTGACCGAATATATTGTCATTGAGTGTCCCAATAAAAAAGGATTTATCAACCTCACCCGCGAAGTGGAAAAATGCGTGCGCAAAAGCGGCATCCAGGAAGGACTCTGCCTGGTCAACGCCATGCACATCACCGCCTCCGTCTTCATCAATGATGCTGAAAGCGGACTGCTCCACGACTTTGGAGTCTGGCTGGAAAACCTGGCTCCGTTCAACCCATCACCGGAACACTACCACCACAACCGCACCGGTGAGGACAATG
>JAFZAR010000178.1 GCA_017557085.1 Verrucomicrobiota bacterium
ATCCACTTCGTCACTGATCCATCTGCTGGACAGCAGCGAATATCCGCCCATCTCTATGCCTTTGCTCTTTGCGTAATCCACAAATTCCTTGAAGTGGTTATAATATTCTTCTTCGGTCTTTTCCATGTTCAAACCAGAACCAAAACTCAGAATGATCATTTCATATCCAACCTCAGCACACTGATCTACAGCTCTCTTCACCACTTCAGGGTCTGTCGAGGTCAGATGAAGAAATATAGGATTCTCTGTCACCCACGGTGCGATCGTCGTGTACATTCTGCGTTTGAACAAACCCTGCCGCTCCCGATCATCGCTGTCCATCGGCATTTCATAGACATCAAAGGAAGAAAAAACACTTCCGGGTTCCAAGATCTCACCCGGTCCCAAAGGCGGTTTTACTTCCAGGATACATGGTGTCACCCTGGGATAATTGCATTGGGAAGAATAATCTGGATCAATCACCCAATTCTCTGTTTTATCCGCTTCTTTCTCGGTAAAACCGTGGAAACCGTAATTGCTTTCCACATGGATATTAGGAAGACGGAATTTATCAGGCCGGGTCTCTTCAACCGGCGATTCCGGCTCGGAAAAAGCCAAAGATTCCAGCTTGAAACTGTCCACCTTAATAGACTCACCAGCTCCGTTGAACACCTCCATACTCTTTCTAATCACAGGCAGACGATCATACAGTGCGTAATGCAGCTTCACAGTCACATCCTTTATCTTCTCCGGCCCAGCCAAAACAAAAGTCAGCAGTTTCCCGGTCGGTGCGGCCTTGTTCAGCGCCCATCTGCTGCGCGCCCAGTGGATGTTCTCCTGGATATCACTGATTTCAAAATCAACCACATGAAATGAATTTGTCAGCTTCTGCATTTGCTCCAGCCATTCACGCCTGATATATCCCCTTTCCGGCTGACCGGATAAGCCTCCCAGGCTATAATGCACACCATTGATAGAAACAAAACCTTCCGGACTGACTGCTCTCAACATATTTTCCTCTGTCATCCGGTTGACGATATCCACCGTCGCCAGATCAGGTGTTATCTTGAAAACACGAGCTACCAGATCATTCGCCAAAACCAAACTTGTCCCTTGATCAGCACTGTAGACACCCGCCTTTGAACTCTCGGAATGGATCAGCCAATCATACGAAACACGGGACAGCGGCCACTCGACAGACGGCAAAGCCAGAGCTTTGGTCTGGAGTTTCTGCTGGATCTCGTCCTGAGCAGCTTCCCGACTCTTCGTATAATCAGCATCCACCAAAACAGGAGCCTTTCCCGTATATTCAATAACAGGATGGATCCACAAAGCATGATCTCCGCTGGAACCTTTTTCACCGGGAGCCACCGTCAGTTCCAAAACTTCAATTCCTTTCAGGTCCAAATCGATTTCTTTGGGCGTATCTCCTTGAGAAATGATTCCACTGGCATAAAGCTCCCGGCCATCTCCCAGCACGTGGAAAATAACCTCACCTCGATCAACCGTACCGTTTTCGCCCTCGATCCCTGCGAAAAACTTTTCATTCCCCAAAGTATGATAAAACACACGTTTCCCATCGGCCAAAGGAACCGTTGTTATCCCTTTATCGGTATAATCGGTCTTGTTGTCCGCGACTCCGACCAATCCCTTGAAACGAAGAGCGTTCTTTTTAAGATCCAGCTTGATCACGCTCTTGGAATGCACCCCGATAACATCAGAATACAGAGTGCCCGCAACATACGCGTCATCCCCTGTAACACTCTTATTGACCTGAAGCACTCCATACTGCTGATAAGCCTTAGACAAGTCCATCTGTGTCAGTGAAATATCTTCTGCCCTTAAGAAGGAGGAAAACAAAAACGCGAAAACAGCTAAAACTATAACACTCGTTCTTTTCATCATGCTGATCTCAACAAACCGGCATTTATAATACTGTAAAAGAACCATTATCGTCAACTATACTCCCCCAAAACACAGAACTGGCTCCGTTCTAAAATGGA
>JAFZAR010000179.1 GCA_017557085.1 Verrucomicrobiota bacterium
ATGACGCGGCGTGTGATGAGGTCGAAATCGGACTTGGCTCGGCTGAAGTTCAGATATGGACATCCGTAGAGCAGTGGAGGACAGGCGACACGCATGTGGACTTCCTTGTCACCGATGCTCATCAAACGATAGATGATATCGCGCAGCTGGGTACCGCGGACGATGGAATCATCACAGAAAAGGAGTTTATGACTTTTGATAAGTTCTTCCACTGGTATCAGTTTCATCTTGGCAACCAGATCGCGGAGGAACTGTTCAGGCGGCATGAAACTGCGAGACCAGGTGGGAGTATATTTGACCAGTGCCCGGCCGTAAGATTCTTTGGAAGCGTTGGAATAGCCGATCGCGTGGCCTACACCGGAGTCGGGAACACCGCAGACGTAGTCCACCGGTGTTTTTTGGCCTTGTTCATACATGATCTCACCGTTCTTGCAGCGAACGACTTCTGTATTGCGTCCTTCGTAAGTGGAAGAGGGATAGCCGTAATAGACCCAGAAGAAAGCGCATATCTGCATTTCCTTGTGAGCAGGAGAGACTTCCATGATGCTATTCGGGGTCAGCTTGACGATTTGACCCGGTCCCAGCTCCATGCCCATTTTCAACCCCAGATTGAGAAAAGCCGCGTCCTCCATGGTGACAGCGGTGCAGCCTTCACCTTGTCCGACAAATACAGGCGTTCTGCCGTAACGGTCGCGTGCGGTGTAGAGGGTGCCGTTGCACATAATGAGCAGAGAACAGGAGCCTTTTATCTTTGAAAGAGCATAATTAATTCCCTCAACAAAAGAAGGTTTTTGATTGATAAGAGTGGCGATCACCTCGGTAGGATTGATGATGCCGCCGCTCATTTCCAGAAAATGGCCGGAATGATGATTGTTGAAAGCGTTTTCGATCAGTTCATCCAGATTGTTGATCTTTCCGACCGTAACGATGGAATAAGTCCCATGACGGGAATGGATCGTCAGGGGTTGATCGTCATAGTCGCTGATAATGCCGATGCCGCAGTTGCCTTTCAGTTTGGGTAGATCGCTTTCAAACTTAGCGCGAAACTGTGTCGTTGTGATGTCGTGAATTCTAGAGTTAATCCGACCGTTCTCATCTGTAACGGCGAGACCGCCACGCTTGGAGCCCAAATGAGAATGATAATCTGTACCATAATAAAGGATCCTGCTGGATTCTCTATTAGAAACTACACCAAAGAAACCGCCCATAATGCTTCTATATTTTTTTATTAAGTAGTAGATTATTTATCTGTTGAGAAATAAATCTAATGAGACGCTCCAGGCAAAGACGAGACTCCGAGGGTGGAAGCTCAGAAATTGCCTGTGAAGCTTCACTTAGAATGTTTTCCTCAATAGATATACAACTACTTAAAATGGAATACCTTTTTAGAAAAGGTAAAAGTTCGGAGGTGCGTTCGGGTGTCCAATTTTCCAAGATGGAGAGGACTTGTTTTTGATCCGAAGCGTCCGCTTTTTCTAAAAGAAGCAAAATAGGAAGTGTTTGCTTGCCGATAGAGAGGTCGATCCCCTGAGATTTGCCGGAAACTTTTTCCGATGAGAAAATATCCACGCAGTCGTCATAAAGTTGGTAAGCTGTTCCCAGGGACATTCCGTATTGCCGCATTTGGCCGCAGACATCGGGAGAAGCTCCGGTCATCATGGCTCCCAGTTCGGAAGCTAAAGCAAAGAGTTCTCCGGTCTTGAGGCTAATGACTTTGAAGTACTGCTCATGTGTGTGAATATCCAAAGTATGCAGAGATTGAAGTGTTTCACCAATGCAAATACTTCGGGCGCTGGATAATATCTTTTGCGTAACTTGTTTGTTATCAAGGCTTGCAGCGAGGTATGCCGCTTGAGAGAGAATGCAGTCGCCCAACAGGATCGCGGTTCTGTTGCCACAGAGATGGGCAAAAGTAGGCTGTTTGCGACGGATATCCGCGCCGTCAATGACATCATCATGGAGCAGACTGGCCAAATGGATCATTTCGATGACGGTGGCGACAGTGATGCATTTTTTATTCAGTTTTCCGATAGAGGATGCTGTCAGCGCAAAGACGGTCGGACGAAGGAGTTTCCCCTGACAAGACAGCGCTTGAGAACAAGTTTCGGCGAGTTCCGGTACAAATGCCTTGGACTGTGAAAGAAGCTCAGATTTGACCGATTCCAGAAAAGAACTGACACAAGTCGCAATGTCTTTCCATTGAATTGCACCTTGTATCGTGTCAGAGAAAGGCCCGTCTTCGAGGTTTTGATATGTCACAGCCAATGACATCGCCGCAGAGTGTATCTCTGACAAGGCTCTCAGTCAATCTGATTCCCCATTTATAAGGGGAATTTTGATTTTCTCATGGAAAAATCCCGCTTTTAATAGCCGAAGTATTTTTTTGCGAATTCTATTGCCGCGCGGTTAAATTTATCGCGGCACTCCGGGTCTTCGTATAGACCGTGATTGGAATGAGGATATTCGATATACTGGTGAGGAACGCCTGCTTTTTCCAGAGCTTCTTTTAACAGCTTGGCGTGAATCGGTTTCACAAGAGTATCCTTGGCACCGTAGGCAAAAAGAGTAGGAACTGATTTGGATGTCACAAAGGCGACTGGTGAGACGGAGTTGATCACTTTTTCGGCTTCACTGGTTTTGATCATTTCTTCGTTGACATCTTTTCCGGCCAGCGCGCAGGCAAGAGCCGGTTTTCCTTTATTATCATCACTGCCCCAGGATGTATTATGAAAATCAACGGGGCCGACTTTCTCGAAAACAAACGCGATGGGCAGTGGTGACTGGTCGGTGCGGCTGTAGGCATACAGCAAGGCCAAATGACCGCCGGCAGAGTAACCGCTCAAAGCGATCTTGTCCACATTATAACCCAGTTCCGCTGTTTTCGTTTGAATAGCTTTTATACAGGCTCCGATTTCATCCAGCATAGTAAAGACATTGACTTCGGGATGTTTTTTGTTGCCGCCCAGAGAGTATTCAATGGTCGCAGTGATATAACCCGCTTTGGCATAGCGCTTGCAGGCATAATCCATATCGGAGCGTTTGCCGGAATTCCAGGAGCCGCCGTGAATAAAAAGAATGACTCCTTGTTTGATCTGAGGATCTGCGGACGCTGGAATATAAAGGTCAAAAAGGTTATTCTGCTTATCACCATAAAAGATATCTTTATAAATCTTGCCGTTGGAGCTTTGCCATTCCTCAGAAAAGCCTCCGCCTTCAATGTACTTTTTGAAAATGAGCGCGCAACCGGTGCATGACGAGATACCGATAATGACAGCAAATAGGGCAACTGTTCCAGAGAGGAACCAAAATACTTTCTTATAAGTTTTCATCTATTTCTTTATTTGTTCAGACAGCATACGCTGTCTTTTGCATATAAAGAACCGTTGAAAACCTATTTTGTGTATAATTTAATAGCCGAAGTATTTTTTTGCGAATTCCAATACCGCCTGATGGTATGCC
>JAFZAR010000180.1 GCA_017557085.1 Verrucomicrobiota bacterium
ATTTACCGTATCCAGAATGTGGCGGATCAGACTAAAACGCTGGATATCTCGAAGTGGAAGAAATTTGGAGACGTTTATCAGACAGACCTGAGCGAGAAACCGCTGAAGACCGCGAAAACGAAAATAAAGATACCGGCTCACGGAATAGTGAATCTGCGTGTGGACTTTGGTCAGGTTTACTTTGACGGCAAACTTTGGTGAGAAACCAAACCGGAACGCCATGAAATCAATGAAAGAACCTTCTGTGCTTTTGCTGATCCCGGCCTATAACGAAGAGGCGCGGATCGCTCCGGTATTGGAGGAATACGCTCAGTATTTCAGGAAATCTTATACGGGCAGTTTCTCCCTGCTGGTCGTGCTGAACGGGTGCCGTGATAATACGATAGGAGTCGTCCAGGCCGCGCATGCAAAGTACCCGGAAGTGCGTTATATGAATTTTGACGAACCTATCGGCAAAGGCGGCGCGCTGATCGAGGGATTGAAATACTATCACGAGGCCGATTACATTGGCTATGTGGACGCGGACGGCGCGACAGGACCGGCGGCTTTCCATGACTTGATCCGTCACAGCAGCGAAGCCGATTGCGTCTTTGGTTCACGCTGGCTGCCGGATTCTGTGATCCATCAATCTCAGGAAAGCAAGCGTCAGTTTGCCAGCCGCTGTTTTCATTTGATCGTCCAGACGCTCTTCTGGATGAATATCAAAGATACACAATGCGGAGCGAAGCTGATCCGCAGAGAGGCAGCGGAAGCGGTACAGAATCAGCTGACCATCGCGGACATGGCTTTTGACATCAATCTGCTCTACGCTCTCAAAAAGAAGGGATTTACCCTGAAAGAGATTCCTACGGAATGGACGGATAAGATCGGAACAAAAGTCGTGCTGGGGCGAACATCGCTGACGATGCTGCTTTCGGTGATCCGTTTGAGGGTGATCTATTCGCCGTTCTTCAAACCGTTTCGCTTTATACTGACACCGATCTCGACTTATCTTTATAAGAAGCTGGCGGCGCCACACCGCGACTACAAAGGAGATGAAAAGTGAGTAAAGACACATTAGATACCAAGCAGAAAAATGATTTTCCGGAGTGGCTGCGGATCCTTCCGCTGGCGGACTGCGTTGTTTTTCCGGGTGCAGTGATCCCGCTGCTGATTGATGATCCGGTGCAGGTACGTGTGCTGGATGAGGCTCTGAACGGTGATTGCTATGTGGGAGTAGTGACCCAGCGTGACCCCGATGAACTCCAGCCGCAGGCGAAAGATTTGGTGAAGAATGGCTGTCTGGTCAGGATCAAACAAATGGTCACTGTTCAGGAGAAACTGCTGAGGATCCGTGTGGAGGGGATTGCCCGCTTTACCGTGGAGCGTTACAAAACAGAGGAGATCCAGGAGTCTTTCATGCTGCGTGCGAAGGTCGTGTATCATGAGGATAAATACGAACCTGCCGGCATCAACAAGACGGATTATCAGGTGTTGACAGAGCGTCTGACGCAGCAGTTTGATGTGTACGCGGGGAGATCTGTGACACTGCCGGAAGATTTGAAGCTCGTGGTCAAAAACACGAATGACCCGGCCAGACTTACCAATCTGGTCGCGTTCGCGCTGCCGATCCCGGTGAAGGAAAAACTGAAACTGCTCGCTGAATGCGATGTGCAGAAACGCTTCAAGCACTTGTTCACATTGCTGAATCAGGAGATCAAATCCGCGCAGCTGGCAGATCAGATTTTAAAAGATACCAACACCAGTCTTTCAAGGATGCAGCGCGAGGGGTATCTGCGCGAACAGCTGAAGGCGATCCACAAAGAACTGGGCGATGACGGCGGGGTAGAACTGCTCCACCTGCGCGGTCTTATCAAAAAGAGCCGCCTTTCAGAAGATGCCATGCGGGTGGCCCGGCATGAGATCGACCGGCTGGCGGCGATCCCGTTCTCTTCTCCGGAATATGCCGGCACACGGAATTATCTGGATTGGATCCTGAATCTGCCCTGGCGCAAAGAAGACCAGAATCCGCGTACTTTGGTCGAAGCCAAACGAATCTTGAACCGTAATCATTACGGGCTGGAGGCACTTAAAGATCGCTTGCTGGAATATATGGCGGTGATGAAGGTGAGCGATTCCAGCAGCGCGCCGATTCTGTGTCTGGTGGGACCGCCGGGCGTAGGAAAAACTTCGCTGGGACAGAGTATCGCGGAGGCGCTGGGACGTAAATTCTGCCGTATTGCCTTGGGCGGTGCGCACGATGTTTCCGAGATACGAGGTCACCGCAGGACTTATGTCAGCGCTCAACCGGGAAAAATCATCCAAAATCTGCGCCGGCTGGGGACGCGCAATCCCGTGATTTTGCTGGATGAAATTGACAAGATCGGCAATTCACAGATGGGAGCGGAGACAGCATCCGCGCTTTTAGAGCTGCTGGATCCTAATCAAAATTCTACTTTCACGGATAATTTTTTAGGGATGCC
>JAFZAR010000181.1 GCA_017557085.1 Verrucomicrobiota bacterium
CAGAAACTACCGAATGCCTGGGGGTTATATGACATGCACGGGAATGTGGAGGAATGGTGTCTGGACTGGTATGGATTGTATCCGACATCATCCGTAACGAATCCCACAGGACCATCTACAGGTTCGGAACGCATCCACCGCGGCGGCGGCTGGCGATCCAGGGCGAACACCTGTCGGTCAGCGTTTCGATCGCACCAGCCCTCAAGCGACTACAGCAACAGCCGAGGTTTCCGCGTGGCGCTGGCTCCGGTCAGTTTGAATAAAAAAAACATCCCGCTGTCAGATACAGTCGATTTGGCCATGAGTATGGTCTGGTGTCCGGCGGGTACATTCACAATGGGGTCGCCCGGCAGTGAACTGGGCAGAGATTCTGATGAGACCCGGCACAGTGTAACGATCAGCCGCGGTTTTGGGATAGGAAAGTATGAGGTGACACAGGCCCAATACAGAGCGGTCATGGGGAGTAATCCATCCACTTTCAAAGGCGATGATTTGCCCGTGGAAGAGGTCGCTTGGTACGATGCAATGGAATTCTGCCAAAAGTTGACAGAGATCGAGCGCGCTGCCGGACGTTTGCCGGAAAGTTATGAGTACACTTTGCCGACGGAAGCACAATGGGAATATGCCTGCCGCGCCGGAACAACGACCGCCCTGAACAGCGGAAAGGATCTGACAACGGCAGAGGATGAAGGGATATGTGATAATTTAGATGAGGTTGGCTGGTATTGGATGAACGGAGGAAAGAAGAATTGGAATGAAGGAAAGGATCCGGCGATTTGTACACATCCGGGAGGCCAGAAGCAACCCAACAACTGGGGCATATATGACATGCACGGGAATGTATGGGAATGGTGTTCAGATTGGTATGGAAATTATCCAACTTCATCTGTAACAGATCCTGAGGGGCCTGGCACGGGTTCGTACCGCGTGCTGCGCGGCGGCAGCTGGTACTACGGCGCGGACCACTGCCGTTCAGCGTTCCGGGGCAACGGCAGCCCCAGCGGCAACAACCTTGTCAATATCGGCTTCCGCGTGGCGCTGGTTCCGGTCAGTTTGGATAAAACCATCCCGCTGTCGGACAAGGTCGATCTGGATATGGTTTGGATCGAACCGGGCACGTTTATGATGGGCAGCCCGTCAGATGAACTGGGCAGATTTAGTGAAGAAGTCCGGCATCAGGTGACACTGACCAAAGATTACTGGATGGGCAAGTATGAAGTGACACAGGCGCAGTATGAAGCCGTGATGGACACGAATCCTTCCGGGTTTAAAGGAGCCGATCTGCCGGTGGAGTGTGTCAGTTGGAAGGATGCGATGGCATTCTGCAAGAAGCTGACAGAGATCGAGAAGGAGGCGGGCCGTCTGCCGGAGGGGTATGAATACACCCTGCCGACCGAAGCGCAATGGGAATATGCCTGCCGTGCCGGAACGACGACCGCCCTGAACAGCGGAAAGAATTTATCAGGCGAGTATGACAAATGTCCTGAAGTGGATGAAGTGGGCTGGTATCAATACAATAGCGGATACAATAGCGGATTAAATGACAGTGATGATGATTGGATGGAAAATGGCAAGACCTTCCCTGTGGGACAGAAACAGCCGAATGCCTGGGGATTGTATGACATGCACGGAAATGTGGAAGAATGGTGTCTGGATTGGGATGGAGATTATCCGACTTCATCTGTGACAGATCCCGTGGGACCGGAGACAGGAGTGTGGCGCGTGCTGCGCGGCGGCAGCTGGAGCGACTTCGCGCTCGACTGCCGTTCGGCGAGTCGGGGTGCCAGCAACCCGGACTTCAGGAACTTCGATATCGGGTTCCGCGTGGCGCTGGCTCCGGTGAAATAACGCTTGCATCCCGATAAAAACAAAACCCCCGACGATCCACCCCGCCGGGGATTTTTTTCACGTCAAAGAACCACAGATGCACACAGATAACACAGATAATTTATTATTCAATAATAAGTTACATAGCATATCTGCGCGTCTGCAATCGTAAAATCCCGTAGGGATTCTGACTGAAACCCCGTCAGGGGTGATATGATAATAGCCGGAGGTGAGCGAAGCGTAACCCCCGGTAACGTGATCCCCCAATGTATTCACCGGGAACCGGTGACAGAACCAAACAAAAAAGACGCGCGAGTCGCGCATCTATACATAATATCTTGTTAATAAATAAGTTATCTGTGAATATCGGTGTGCATCTGTGGTTCTTTATAACCATCCGTGGTTCTTAAAAAAAAAGAGGCACACGGTTGTGTGCCTCGCGAAAGGGTCAGTGCCTAATGGCGATAGACATCCCAGCCAAGATAGTTGGCAAAGGCGTCCTCGATGGAGGCGGCGACCAGACTGCGGTTGGCGGCCACATGATGTTCAAAGCCGTTCTCGCAGATGTAGCGCAGGAGTTCCTGCAGGTCCTGGATCTCAAAGACACCGTATCCGCCGAAGGTCTTCAGTTTGTCGTCCGTGAAACGGCCTTCGCCGACGTAGGCTTTGATCTCGCCCAGCTCGTCATCGGTAGAGACGCGCGTGAAGGTGAAAGGTCCCGGCGCGATCTGTCCGCAAAGGGTACCGTAAGCGTTGTTCTTGCCAACGGTGCCGGCGATAATGTCCTGATACTGCATCTTTGTGCTGCTGAAGAAGGACTTGGGCAGGTTGGAGCAATGGAACAGGATGCCCTTGTCGGGATTCGTGCCGAAGTTATTGTTCCAGTCGAGCAGCGCGGAAGGTGATCCGCTGGCAGCCTGGAGGGCGATCATGCCGATCAGACCGCAGACATCCGTTTCGCAGGCGGCAGGGATGAGTTTCTCGGAGAGCATGCTCATCATGGTGCAGGGGACGATGCCGTAAAGTTCTTCCAGAGCGCTCCAGCATTGCAGACAGATGCCGCCCAGCTGCTGATCCTTGATCCAGCGATCCATACCGACACCCAGCTTGGCCATCTTGAGGAGGTTTTCTTTGGAGACACCGGTGACATTGGTGTATTTCTGGAGCTGATCCAGCTTGGTTTTGACTTCCGGTTCTTTTTCCTTCATATTGCGGACCCAGCCGAGGAGTTCGGAAAGATCCAGCGTTTCCACAGATATACCGCTGGCTTCCAGCAATTTTTCACTGTAGCGAACGGTGTTGAATGCCGCCGGACGGGCACCGAGAGCGCCCACGCGGAGGTTTTTCAGCTTGGCGACGACTTCGCAGGTGCCGATGAACTGTTTCAGGTCATTGGTAAAGGTCTCGCTGTCGGCGGTATCCGTGTGCAGAGTGGTGAGAGTATAGTCTATCCCGTACTGGCGCAGATTATTGCAGCAGCTCATCTTGCCGCAGAAGCTGTCGCGGCGGTGCTGGATGCCCAGTTTCTCGACATCGTCGCTCCAGGCATGGACCAGAACGGGAACGTTCAAGTCGGCCCAGCGGAGGACGTTGGAGATGGCGCGCTCGTCACCGAAGTTGGGCAGAGTCACCACCACGCCTTTGATCTTATCCTTGTTCTTGATGAAGAGATCGGCGCAGGCCCGCGCTTCATTCAAGTTCTCCACCGCTCCGAATTTAGGAGTAGCGTTCTCCGGGTGGATAATGGGTTTAACACCTTGTTTTTTCAAGGCTTTCAGAATTTCGGCGCGACCCTCTTCACACAGAGAAGAAGGGAAAAAACCGCGCGTTCCAACAATAACACCTAAGGTAATCATA
>JAFZAR010000182.1 GCA_017557085.1 Verrucomicrobiota bacterium
AACACCGAAACGTCAGCTCATTCTTAATGGACTGGATAAAATCACTCCCAACCGGATGGCAGTCCGTTTGGAAAGCCATGAGCAGATCATTATGACACCCAGAGTGGATGCGGATGGAAAGATCCAGACGGTGACACTCTTTAATCTCTCTAGCGGAGAGACAGATACGATCCAGTTGAAGGTTCGGAGCTATGGCTCGAAGCGTCCTTATTGGTCTGTTCCCTGCCAGAAGAAAGTCCGCGCCAAGGTGAAAAAGACCGAAGGCGAAGAAGGAAGCCTGACGATCACTTTGCCGCCGCTGGGCGCTTACCAGATCGGAACGCTTTATTTTTAAGAAAAATTTGTTTCCGGACGATTTGGCTTGCAACTCAGGCCAAATCGTACTATTTATATCTCTGCCTGTGCGTCCATGGTGGAATTGGCAGACACGCTACTTTGAGGTGGTAGTGGGGCAACCCGTGAAGGTTCAAATCCTTTTGGACGCACCATTGGCTTCGTTTTCTCTTTTTCCCAAATTTATCAAAAGTATTTCCATTGAAACTATTCGCCGGCGAGATTTAGGCTTGAAGAATCGCTTTGCCGGGGTAGAGTAGTGGGGACGTGTAGGAAGCCTATTTCGTTTTATTTTATGCAAAAGAATAAAAACTTAAAGATATGGAGTGTCGCTGCCGCGGCGATGTTGATGACAGCAGTCAGTATGAACGCAGTGACAGCTCCCGCGCCGTTAGATCCGGTGCCGAATGCGAATCAACTCGTATGGCAGGAACGGGGACAGTATATGTTCCTGCATTTTGGTGTAAATACCTTCTCCAACCGGGAATGGGGAGATGGCAAGGAAGATCCGAAGATATTCAATCCTACGAATCTGGATGCCCGTCAGTGGGTCAAGGCGGCTAAGGACGGCGGTTTTAAGATGGTCGTGCTGACGGCCAAGCATCATGACGGCTTTTGTTTGTGGCCCAGCGCCTATACGGAACACAGTGTCAAGAACAGTCCCTGGAAGGATGGCAAGGGAGATGTCGTGCGCGAAGTTTCGGATGCCTGCAAAGAATTTGGTCTGGATTTTGGCGTCTATCTGAGCCCGTGGGATCGCAACAGCCCTTACTATGGCGATTCTCCCAAGTATAATGAATACTACGTCAACCAGTTGAGAGAGCTTTTGACGAATTACGGCAAGATCTCCATCGTTTGGTGGGATGGTGCCTGTGGTGAAGGCCCTAACGGAAAGCGCCAGGAATATGACTGGGATGCTTACCTGAAAGTCGTGCGCGAGCTGGCACCGGAAGCGGTCATCTTCAGCGATAAAGGGGATGTTCGCTGGGTCGGCAATGAAAATGGTTTGGCCAAAGAGACCTGCTGGTCTATGTATAACCGTTCCTCGGTGGAGATCGGCGGCGGTGTCCAGCAGCAGATGGGTGAAGGCAATCCCGTGGGAGGTGATTGGGCTCCGGCGGAGTGCGATGTTTCTATTCGTCCCGGCTGGTTCTACCATGCGGATCAGGATGATAAGGTGAAGAGTTTGACTCATCTGCTGGATATCTACTATCGGTCGGTGGGACATAACTGCTGTCTGCATCTGAATGTGCCGCCGAATCAGCAGGGTTTGCTGGCACCGGGAGACGTGGCCCGTCTGAAAGAATTCCATGAAGCTGTCAGTGAAAACTTTAAGACGAATCTGGCTTTGAAAAAGAAAGGCAAAGCCAGCAGTTTTCGTGAAAAGAGCCGGAAGTTTAACGCGGCAAAGGCATTGGACGGCAAGCGCGAGACCTACTGGGCTTTGGATGACGGACAGACCAGCGGCAGTCTGGTGGTTGATCTGCGTAA
This sequence comes from Verrucomicrobiota bacterium, assembly GCA_017557085.1. Lineage (GTDB taxonomy): Bacteria > Verrucomicrobiota > Verrucomicrobiia > Limisphaerales > UBA1412 > UBA1412. Next base: position 1,825 of record JAFZAR010000182.1, read on the forward strand.
ACCCGTGACATTCGATCTGATTCTTTTGCAGGAATATATCGAGCTGGGGCAGAGAGTCTCCGCGTATCATATTGATTTCTGGGATGAAACCAAAAAAGAATGGACGGAACTGGCCAAGGGAACCACTATCGGCTACAAATGGATATTGCGAGTGCCGTGGACAACAGCCCGCAAGGTGCGTCTGACTATTGATGACGCGCGTGCCTGTCCCACGATCTCCAGTTTCGAGTTGTATCAATCCAGTTATTAATAGGAAAACATAAACAGTATAATATGAAGTACGTAAAGACAAATCCTGAGCTTTTCATAACCAATCGCGAGCGTTTGAAAAAACTGCTGGTGCCGGGCGCGCTGGTAGTGGTGAACTCCAACGACATCATGCCGACCAACGCGGACGGCACGATGGGACATCAGCAGAACTCCGATCTCTATTATCTGACCGGCATCAACCAGGAGGAGACCATCCTCTTGCTTTGTCCCGATCATCCGAACCCGGCTTTTCGGGAGATATTGTTCCTGCGTGAGACGAATGAACTGCTGACCATCTGGGAAGGGCATAAGTACAGCAGGGAAGAAGCCGCCGCCATTTCCGGTATCAGCTGTGTACGCTGGCTTTCCGATTTCGGCCCCATCTTCCGCCAGCTGATGTGCGAGCAGGAGGATGTTTACCTGAACACCAATGAGCATTACCGCGCCGCCAATGTGGTGCAGACCCGTGATATGCGCTTTGTGGAACAGTGTCTCAAGGATTATCCGCTGCACCGTTATCACCGTCTGGCACGGCTGATGCACCGGCTGCGTGTGATCAAGTCGCCTCTTGAGGTGGAGCTGATCAAAAAGGCATGCGATATTACCGGTATGGGCTTTGCCCGTGTGCTGAAGAATGTCAAGCCGGGCATCAACGAAGCCGAGATCGAGGCCGATTTTGCTTACGAATTCATCCGCCACAAGGCCGCCTTTTCCTATCTGCCGATCATTGCTTCCGGAGCCGACTCCTGTGTGCTGCACTATCCGCAGAATGACAAGACCTGCAATGCCGGCGATGTCGTCCTGATGGATGTGGGAGCCGGGTACGGCAACTACATGGCCGATATGACGCGCACGATCCCGGTCTCCGGGCGCTTTACCAAACGCCAGCGGGAAGTCTATGACGCGGTACTGCGCATTTACTACGCGACCCGCAAGGAGATGAAACCGGGTCTGACCATCGAAAACCTGCGTTCTATTACTGAAGCGATCGTTCAGGAAGAATGTCTCCGGCTGGGACTCTTTACTCAGGCCGATCTCAAGGCTCAGGATCCCTCGGCACCGCTCTACCGCAAATACTTCATGCACGGCGTGTCTCATTCGATCGGACTGGATGTCCACGATGTCATCTATCCGCAGTACCAGAAACTGGAACCGGGCTGGGTGCTGACCTGCGAACCGGGCATCTACATCCGCGAGGAAGGCTTGGGCATCCGTCTGGAAGACACCATCTACATCAGCGAACAGGGACCTGTCAACCTGATGGAAGGTATCCCGATGGAAGCCGACGCGATCGAAGAGGCTATGAACAGCAAATAGATAATTTATTGTTCAACAATAAGATGTAACGTAGAGACGCGGGATTCCCGCGTCTTTTTTATGAACCACAGATAGTATAAAAAGAACCACAGATGAACACAGATACACATAGATAAATTATCCCAAAATCGCCATTAGAAACAGAACGAATGGTAGAAAACAGGGTTCAAGGATCATGGAGTGGAGGTGGGACAAATGGCCAAAGGGAGTCCTG
>JAFZAR010000183.1 GCA_017557085.1 Verrucomicrobiota bacterium
GTCCGGTCTGTGTCGCGGCGGCTAAGAAATACGGTGCGACCGATTTCATCAGCTACAAACAGGGCAAGATCGAAGATCAGGTGATGGCCATGACCAACGGCAAGGGCGTGGACAAGGTCGTCATCGCCGGCGGTACCGTGGCGACGTTTGAATCCGCGGTCAAGTCTCTCAAGCCGGGCGGCAAGATCGGCAGCGTGAACTATCTGGGCAGCGGTGATTATATCAATATCCCGCGCGTGGAATGGGGTGTCGGCATGGGGCACAAGATGATCAACGGCGGTCTGATGCCGGGCGGTCGTCTGCGCATGGAGAAGCTGGGTTCTCTGGTTTCCAGCGGTCGTCTGGATGTGAGCCCGCTCAGCACACACGTCTTTGAAGGCTGGGAGCATATCCCCGAAGCTCTGCAGCTGATGAAGGACAAACCGACGGATCTGATCAAGCCGGTCGTGAAGCTTGCTTAGTCTGTAAGAAATTTATTCAGGTTTCGGGCGGCGCTGAACTGCCCGGAACCTTTTTTTGTGAGCCAAAGCAAATGAAAATACTCATCGTTTCCGGATTTCTGGGCGCGGGCAAGACGACCTTCATCCGCCGGCTGATCCGCCGCACCGGACGGGAACTGGTCGTGCTGGAGAATGAATACGGCCAGACCAGTCTGGACAGCCGCGAGATCTCCGCGGAAAAGAACGTCAACGTCTGGGAGATGCTGGAGGGCTGTGTCTGCTGTACGATGAAGGAGAATTTTTCCGCTTCGGTGCTGACCATCTCTTCCACACTGGACCCGGAGTATCTGGTCATCGAGCCGACCGGCGCGGCCCGGCTGAGCGCTTTGCTGGAGAATATCGGCAAGATCCGTTACGAAAAAATTTCCCTGCTCCGTCCGGTCGTGATCGTGCCGCCGAGGGGCTTTTTCCCGAATCAAAACCAATACGGCGAGATTTATCTGGATCAGATCCGGAACGCCGGGACGGTCGTACTCTCCAAGACCGAGAACGAGGAGGAGACGCTGATCCGCTCTGTCTGCCGCCGGATCAAAGAGCTGAACCCCGCCGCTCAGATCGTGGACAAACCTTATGACCGGATGGACGATGACTGGTGGAACAGTCTGCTGCGGGACGAGGGCGAAGCTCCGAAAAGCACCGTGCCGGAGCAGTCGGGACACTCACCGCACCTGCACTCTTTCACGCTGAAAAACGTAAGCCTGAAAAACCCGGTCCAGCTGGTGATCCTGCTTCAGGATCTGCTCAACGGGGAAATGGGTGCTGTCTGCCGCGCCAAGGGAACGCTGAAGATCGGCGGCGAGTGGGTGCGCTTCGACATGGCGGACGGTCTCTTTGCCGTCAAAGGCGAGGAAGAAGGAGCCGACCCGAAAACAGAGCTGGTCTTCATCGGTGACGACATCGAAAAAGCCAAGATCATTTCCCGGTTCGACGCGGTTTTATAAAGAACCAAGGATGGTATTAAAGAACCACGGATGGACACAGATAAACACAGATAATTCATTCAATAACAATAGTTTATGTAGAGACACGAGATCTCGCGTCTCAGCGACCCGCGCGTCTCTGCGTCTCCTTCATTATCCAATCCCGAAGAGATTCTGACTGAAACCCCGTAGGGGTTATAAGAGAATAGCCGGGGGTGAGTGCAGCGTAACCCCCGGTAGCGCAAACACTAACATCCCACCCTGAAAGGGTGGCAGAACCGTTCATATATTCTTGCGTTTATGAAAAATATGTGCTACATTATTTCACAGCAATCCATTTGGTAATGGATCATTAAGGTTATGAATAAAAAAGTATTAACTGGTTTTTTATCTCTGGCATTGGTTGCGGCGACAGCTTTGGCAACCGAACCGTCTATTTCGTGTGAAACAGATGGAACAAATCTGATAGTGACCTACACGGGAACACTTTATCAGAGCGAGGACGCTGTCAACTGGACGGAAGTCACGTCCGCGTCCAGCCCTTATCAGGTAAAAATGGGAAACAA
>JAFZAR010000184.1 GCA_017557085.1 Verrucomicrobiota bacterium
AGCGTTTCGTGTCGCTGGTGCGGAATTCCACGATTTTCTCTCCTCCGGCGGCGTTGACAGCGGCCGCGCCCCGATGATGTAGGACAGCTTCTCTGATGCCCAGACAGCGTCCTCCGGCTAGCCATATCCGCCAGGAAAGATCCAGCTCATCTGCGTACATGAAAAAGTTTTCATCGAATCCGCCCAGGCGTTCAAACTCACTACGGAGCACCAGATAGGAACAGCCTTCGGGCATGAGCACTTCCTGTGTTTGGGGGAAATCGAGTCGCTGAGTGGGGAAACCGAAGAGGTCGAAGCCGCCTGCGCCCAGGCTTTGAAAGTGGTCGGAATCATAATCCAGCACGCGTGGTGTGGCGGCTGTGGCGGAGCGTTTTTCCGCTTCACGAATCAAAACTTCCAGCGTGTCAGATTCTAGGCGTGCGTCGTTATTGAGGAAGAAAAGCCACTTGCCTTGCGCTTCTTTCGCGGGCAGATTGTTGCCTTTGCAGTAACCGTAATTGCCGCCGTTTTGGATGAAGCGTCCGCGTCCGTCGGGCCAGGTGGAGAGGATCTCTTCGCAGAGATGGTCGGAACCGTCGCTGGATTGATTATCAGCGACGATCGTTTCGGTCTGATCAAAAATGCTCTGTGCCCGCACCGAATCCAGACAGGATCGCATCCAGCGGGCTCCATTATAATTCAGGATGATAATGGAAACGAGCAAACGGGATCAGGCTTGATTGGTGACCGCTTTGACCCAGTCCTGATGCTCCAGATACCAGTGGACGGTCTCGCGGATGCCTTGTTCAAAAGTATGAGCAGGTGTCCATCCCAGTTCACGCTGGATCTTGGACGCGTCAATGGCGTAGCGCCGGTCGTGTCCCAGACGGTCTTTGACGAATTGGATCAGCTGACGGGAAGTTCCTTGTGGCTGTTTGCGGTAATCATCCACCAGGTCGCAAATGAGCTGGACGATGTTGATATTGGCCCATTCATTGTGTCCGCCGATGTTGTACGTTTCACCGGCCTTGCCCTTTGTCAGAACGGTCCAGAGAGCCTGTGCGTGGTCGCCCACATAGAGCCAGTCACGCACATTCTTGCCGTCGCCATAGACCGGAACCGGCTTGCCGTGAAGCAGACTTTGGATCACCACCGGGATCAGTTTTTCCGGGAATTGATACGGTCCGTAATTATTGGAGCAGTTGGTGATCACGGTATTCATCCCGTAGGTATGATGATAAGCACGCACCATCATGTCGCTGGAAGCCTTGCTGGCAGAGTAGGGCGAGTTGGGAGCGTAAGGCGTGGTCTCGGTAAAGAACCCCGTTGCGCCCAGTGTGCCGTAAACTTCATCGGTCGAGATATGGTGGAAGCGGTGAGCGGCAAAGTCATTCTGCCACAGACCGCGACAGGCTTCCAACAGATTGAAAGTACCTGTTACGTTGGTATGGACAAAAGCGCCGGGATCGCTGATAGAGCGGTCCACATGGGATTCGGCGGCCAGGTGCATGACATGGGTGATGCCATAGCTGGTGATCGTTTTGGCAACGGCTTCACGGTCACGGATGTCCACTTTCGCAAAGTGGTATTTGGGATTCTGATCTACGCCAGACAAATTTTCCGGATGTCCCGCGTAGGTGAGACAGTCCATGTTCACGAGCAGCTCGATCTCGCTGTTGTCAATGATGTGACGGATCAGGTTTGAACCGATGAAGCCCGATCCCCCGGTAACAAGTAATTTCATAACAAATCAATAATCTGGTTTTCTTTTGCGATCTTCTCAGGAGGAAGAAAACCTCTCCAACTCACGCAGGGATAGATCCTGCAGCTTCTGCCGATCAGACTGCCGGGATTCAGCACCGCGTTGCAGCCGATCTGGGCATAGTCACCTATGATCGCGCCGAATTTTTTCAATCCGGTTTCTATTTCTCTTCCCTGGGCTTTGACACAGATGCTTTTCTGATCCAGCTTGGCGTTGGAGATTTTAACTCCCGCGCCCAGATGGGCTTTGATTCCCAGAATGGAATCGCCGACATAATTGAAGTGGGGGATTTCGCATCCGTCCAAAAGGATGGAGTGCTTCACTTCACAGGCGTTGCCGATGACACAGCCGTTTCCGATCAGGACGTGATCCCGGATATAAGCGCCATGCCGGATATGACAGTGACTGCCGATGATCGCCGGTCCCAGGATCATAGCTCCGTCCTCGATCAGGGTGTCGTCACCGATGATCACGTTCGAGTCAATGTAAGGATTACCGACACGGGTGAAGGAACCAGAGTGGCCGAAGGAATGGCTTTTAAAATAAGACTTTAATTTCTTGAGTGCATCCCACACATAGGCGCAGTCTGCGAACAGATCCGGATGCGCGCAGTGTTGGAGATCCAAAAAATCAGAGGTAGTAAACATGGTTCTTAGAACTGGACTTGCGGAGCCTGTTTTTCGGTTTCGTTTGTTTCAAACAGGACTTCCGGTTTGAATCCCAGGATACCGGCCAGCAGCACATTGGGGAAGATCTCAATCTTCGTATTGTAGCGCGTGACGCTGTCATTATAGAACTGACGTGCGAAGGAGATCTTGTTTTCTGTGCTGACCAGCTCCTCCTGCAAGGCCAGGAAGTTCTGGTTGGCTTTCAGATCGGGATAGGATTCCGCCACAGCCAAAAGCCGTGCCAGAGCGTTACTCAGTTTGCCTTCCGCAGCGATTGCTTCCGCCGGCAGTTTGGCGCTGGTGGCTTGTGCGCGGGCATTGATCACTCGTTCCAGAGTTTCCTTTTCGTGTGCGGCATAACCTTTGACCGTATTGACGAGGTTGGGGATCAGATCGTGACGGCGTTTCAGCTGAACATCGATTTGAGCCCAGGCGTTCCGAACAGTCTGCCTCAGGGCGACCAGTCCGTTATAAATGACCATCACAAAAAGCGCGATGGCGACGATGATCGCGATGAACACAATCAAAACAGCGATCAGTAAACCAATAGTACCGATAATACCTAACAACATACTTGATCCTTTCTCTTTACAAGGTGAGCCGTTACATTCCGGCTTTCACGGCTGTTATTAAATTAAAAAATCTAATCTAAGTCGAGAGTTTTCTTGAACTTATTGTCGGGATGCCTTGTAACGGAGCTTTTGGTAGGAATCCTCGTTGAGCACTCCGGCGTCAAGCAGTTTTTTGGCATACGTCAGCTGGTGTTCGCCCACTTGATCGGATTTGCTGCGGTTGAGACTGCTGGGCAGCATTTCCAGATTGGCAAAGTCATTGCCGATCTCCGGTGCGATGCTGACTGGGATAACATGATCTATCTCAACCGTTTCACCTTCATAAGGCCCGCGTGTGACGACGGCTGCTTTGCCGTTCTTGAGCTTCTTCTGATTTTTCTCTGTCAGAAGTCCCAGATCGCGAGCGGTTTTTAAATTATGCAGGATCATTTCCGCCGTGAGCTTGCCGTGATCCCCATGCGTTCCATTGATGAACAAGGCCGTGTAGGTGACGTATTTAGAAGGAACGTGCCATTCATCGGAGGCGTTGAGCCAATAGACCACCTTGTTCACACGGGGATTCGCGCCTCGTTTTTCCAGAGTTGCCAGCTTGGCGGGATCCGTCAGACTGATGACCGCGACCAGACTTTGCGCCGGGGGCCAGCATGAAGTCAGCGTCCCCAGCAAAATAACGATGGAGACAGCCTTCTTCAGCTTGAGCAGGTTCAGCAGCCTGATCACGCCAAAGGTCTTGAGTATCTGATACAGCATTTATTATCGAACGACGGCCGCTCTGAAAAGTGCTTTGGGACTGCCTTCCGTCTCGAAGCGGTAATCCGCGCTGTCATCATCCATCAGGTCTTCCCAGGTGGCGCCGTCATCTTTGCTGATCTGCAAAGTGCCCGAAAAGGTGAGAATGATCGCTTTGATATTGCCAAGCTCATCCTTTTCAAGACCTTTGACAGCGACTTCCGGATCTTTCACCGGCAGAGCGTTCAGGGTGCCTTCAATGATCTGGATGTTGTAGCCGTTGTGGTACAAACCGCCCACGCTCAGCGGATAGGTTCCGGGAGTCAGCGGATAAACAAGATCTTCCAGCGCGGTTCCGTCAACCAGATAAACAGGAGTTCCCTGCAAAGTATCGCCATCGATAAGACCTTCCACTTCATAGCCGAAAGGTTCTACGATTTCATCACAAGGCTGTTCCAGACTGGCCACGGTGATAGTCGCTTCCAGCGGTGTGACCATCAGGGTGACCGGATTGGAGATCGCCGGGAAGTAGTTCACCTGACTGCGGGAACCGCCGGTTTGATAAGCGTAGAAAGTCGTTGTTCCGGCACCGGTGATGTGAACCAGATATCTTTGAGCGGTAGCCACATCCGGATCTGTGCTATAATAGTTCAGACCAAAACTGGCATCGCTTTTCGCGGAAAGATTGAAATCTTTTGATCCGTAGGGAAGAGGGTTTTGTTTCAGCTCATTCAGGGTCACAGTCTGCTCCACAGAATCAGCGCGGACAGGGTATCCGGAGAAGCTCTTCTCCCATCCGGTGGTTCCCGGCTTGCTGTAGATGATGATCTGGGTGGCATTCATATAGAAGACATCGTCAATGATTTCCGGAGCGTTGCCGTTGAAACCGAGACTGGTCAGAGTGCTGCAGTACCAGAACGCGTGGCTCCCGATGGAGGTCAGCGTTGCCGGGAAGATAAAGAACGGGATGTGGGCGCAGCTATCGAAGGAGTGATCAGCCAGAGTGATGGTGCCGTCCGGGATGATCTGCGGTCCTAGTCTGCCGGCCGGATAGACCAGCAGAACGGTGCCTTCTTTGTTATAAAGGATCCCTTCCACGCTGCTGAAGTTGGGGTTCTCACTGTCCACATTGAAGTCTGTCAGGTGGATACAGCCCAGGAAAGCGTTAGGATTCAGAGTGAGAATATTGGCCGGAAGTTCAAAGGTGCCTTCTTTGCCGCCAGCGCAGAAATACGAGGTATCCAGCTCTTTATTGCAGAGGTCACCGTTCAGGACCGCGAAATTCTCGTTATCGGCATCCACGGTGAACTCTTCCAGACTGCCGCAGTAGATGAAAGTATTCTCAGCGATAGCTTTCACACTGGCCGGGATGTGGATTCGGGTCAGGGAATCGCATCTTTCAAAGCATCTCGCTTTCAATTCCGTAACGGCGTTTCCAATGACAACGGTTTCCAGACTGCCGCAGTCAAAGAAGGTTCCCTCTGCGAGCGTTGTCAGTTCCGGGGGCAGTGTCACCTGAGTCAGACTCAGACAACTGGCAAAAGCATAATCGCCGATCTCAGTGACGGTATCAGGCAAATTGATTTCCCGGAGACGGTTGCATCCGTAAAAGGCATATCCCTCCACTTGGGTCAGGAAAGCGCTCAGCTGCACGCTCTCCAGATTCCGGCAATAGGAGAATGCCTCCATTCCCAGACTCGTTACCGTGTCGGGCAGAGTGACCTGAAGCAGATCATTGTTGCGGCTGAAAGCCCATTGCCCGATAGCGGTCACCGGCAGCTCTTCGATCGTTTCGGGAACGACCACATTTTCCTCGATCCCGTTGTACGCCGTGATGATAACAGACTCATCCTGAATCTGATATTCAAAATCAAGCGCGTTTGCGGATGCCGCCAGCATGACGGTGCACAGGGCAGTGAACAAACTTACAAATTGCCCAAAAGAATGGCTCTTATTTTCTGAGAACATATTAAAATTCACCTTATATGGAGAGGGTTTTGATTCCGATTCAATACACCCCCTGACCCATTATGCGAACAGAACGGGCTTTTGTCACTAAATAAGTGAGCAAAAATAAAAAACTTAAGTAACTTGGTGCGCGAATTCTGTGAGAGTACATAGAGAATGAATCCCAGATGATTTAAAAGAACCACAGATGGGGACAAATACACACAGATAATTTGTTATGGAATCATTTATTATTGTGCGACCGACGTTCGACCTTGCGATTTTATGGGAATGATGTTATTTTACTTTCAGAAATCCGCTCGTGCGGTGATAATTTATTGATATGAAAAAAACACTGCTTACTGTTTTATCGGTTCTGGCATTGACCGGAGCGACTGCGCAGGCCGCTGCGCCGAGCCTTAGCTATGAAGTTAACGGTAATGAATTAGTTATTACCTACACAGGAACACTTTATAAGAGTTCTGACGCGGTGACATGGGCGCAGGTCGCCTCGGCATCTAATCCATATAAAGTGGCGTTGGACGACAAAAAACAATTTTTCTGTGCCAAAGGTGAGGAAGACCCCGGCAAAAACATCACGGTCCCGCTGTCAGATACGGTGGATCTGGATATGATCTGGGTCGAACCCGGCACGTTCCTGATGGGCAGTCCTGAAGACGAGCTGGGCAGATATAGTTTTGAAATCCAGCGTGAAGTCACCCTGTCGTATGGCTACTGGCTGAGCAAGTATGAGGTGACTCAAGAACAGTATAAAGCTGTGATGGGATATAATCATTCTACGCGTGTGGGAGTCAATCATCCGGTAGAATCTGTGACTTGGGAAATGGCGATGAAATTCTGCGCCAGGCTGACGGCTATTGAACGTGAAGCGGGGCGTTTGCCGCAGGGGTATGTATATTCATTACCCACTGAAGCACAATGGGAATATGCCTGCCGTGCCGGAACGACTACAGCTTTGAACAGCGGAAAGAATCTATCAGATAAGGATAAATGTCCCGAAATGGATGAGGTGGGGTGGTATAAGTACAATTCTGGAGAATATGATGCTGATGGAAAATATACGAATAAGGGTAATCACTATCCTGTGGGACAGAAGCTGCCGAATGCCTGGGGATTCTATGATATGCATGGAAATGTGGCTGAATGGTGTTTAGATAAGAGTGCTAAGGATTATCCGAACACAGCGGTGACCGATCCTCTAAGTTTTGTTGGCACAACATCGTATGTGGTTCGCGGGGGCAAATGGACAGATAGCTCTGCCATGCAATGCCGTTCGGCGAGTCGACAAGGTATCGGTGATAATTATAGTCAAAAAGATGTAGGCTTCCGTGTGGCGCTGATTAAGGATATGCTCATTCCTTTGTCGGATAATGTAAACCTGGACATGACCTGGATCGAACCAGGCACCTTTATCATGGGCAGCCCAACAGACGAATTGGGCAGATATGATAATGAAGTCCAGCATGAAGTCACGCTGACCCAGGGCTACTGGATGGGCAGATATGAGATCACTCAGGCACAGTATAAAGCGGTAATGAAAACAAATCCTTCCTATTTCAAAGACTACGAGGTAGAGAGTAGTTTGCCTGTGGAACAAGTAAACTGGAATGATGCAAAAGAGTTTTGCGCCAAACTGACAGAAATCGAGAAGGCCGCTGGTCGTCTGCCGGAAGGGTATGAATATACCTTGCCGACCGAAGCGCAATGGGAATACGCCTGCCGTGCCGGAACGACAACGGCTCTGAACAATGGGAAGAATTTATCAGATGCGAAGCAATGTCCCGAAATGGATGAAGTGGGTTG